>JACQXX010000103.1 GCA_016208495.1 Acidobacteriota bacterium
CCCGAACCCCGAACCCTGATTTTATGGTTTCCATTCGTGAACATAAGCAGTAAAGTCAAATCCTTCAGTGAGTTTCAGATTTCGGTCAGACAGTTTTCCGTGAACGGCAATCCCGCGCAGTGTTGCCAGATTGACCGGCAAAGCGGCACTTTCTCCCGTGTCCGACACATACCGGAGCGAAAGTTCGATTGAAAGCGGGGAGGAGTAATCGGTTTGCGTCTGCGAGGGATCCCCCTGGCTGGTGCACCGCGAGCGTTCCGTCCGCAGAATCTGACCATTGCCGAAGTCATAGCGAATGATCGTGGTGACCGGGACGGCGGACATGGTGGTGGTCACGGTCGAACCCAGCGACGCAAATCCATCGCAGGCGGCATTGGCCGTGCCGGTCAGGACCACCGTCCGGTCCGGAATCAAAATCGTTCCGGCCACCTGACCCAATCCACCGCCGCCGGTCCCACCGCCGGTCCCACCACCAGGACGGTCTGGGATTCGAGTCTCCCGTCCAGGACCTGAACCCGAGTCGCCTGGATCGGGAACGCTGATCGGATTGCCGCCCGGAATGATGAGTTCCGACTGGGTTGGATTTCGGGGAGCTTCCGTCAGTCGAAATAAGGTGGGTTGCTGGCCGCCGCCTGAAAACAAGACCACTGTTCCGATCTTTAATTCTTTCCACACATCGGGGTCAATCCCATTTAAAATCACGGTTGAGCCCGAGACTTGAACCACGCGACCATTGGTGACCAGATTGGTGCCGATCACCATCAGCGATTGATTGTCATTCGAGAGATACACCGCCGGACGACCGACCGACCCTTCCTTGACCACCAGCCGCTCCTCGGATTTGCTCATCAATCCGGCGGTTTCAATGTCGTTTTTGAGGATGGCCGTCAAGTTGTAAGTCAGTTCCTGGAGTCGTTTTTGGGTGGCGACCCGCACCCGGTATTTTTGATAGACGGTGATGCCGGTGACCAGCACCCCAACAAACAGGGACAGTAAGAACAAGGTGACGAGCAGTTCCAGCAGGCTCAGCCCACGTTCACTCTGGGGGAGGGTGGAATTTGAAAACGGCTTTTGGCGCGGCATACTGAATTTCATCCTGCAAAAAATTTGAGAATTACCAGCCACAAATACAATCCTTGTGCCAAAGGCTGGGACTCCTCCGTCAAGAGATCCCGCCAGTGATGTCCGGCCTCATCAAAAGTCCTGGTCCGAAGCGCGAGCGGAAATCAAACCGAAGCGAACACCGCTTCCTGTGCTTTTTCCAGGAAAACAGTATGGGGTTTAAATCGTTAACCCATAATGAGTTCAAGGAAGAAGCAGGTCGAGTCCCAGGACTTGATTCCGGGCCTGGGTTTGAGCGCCAGGTTTTACCGAACGAACCAGCATATTTTGGCATGGGATTGAGCGTGGGTGGCCCCCACATCATATCCAGGCATTGTGCCTCGATAAACCTAAAAGTGCAACCAGATTCTCGGCTGTCCTCCATGACCGGAATTGAGCCTTGGGAGATTTAAATCAGCTTTTTGGATTCTTTTAAATTCATTTCGAAATTAATTGACTTGGTTCATCACAGTTCTATCAAATTTGGTGTGAGTTGATACCCCTTCAGATTTCTTGTTTAGCTATTGAAATCGTAAATTTTCCTCTTTTTGGCAGGATGGGTTCAGGCCGTGTTTCCCGGTTGGCCCTTGTGATGTCGGTCAACTCCCCGTACAATCCCGCCCCTTATCGCAAGCAACCCATTTTTGACCTGCAATCAAAGACAAGGACAACTGTAGACAATGACCTCGACGACTGCTCCGGATCGGACACAGAAAGCCATTTTTTGGGGAATCGGCCTCATTTCGCTTGCTTCACTGTTGTTTGAATTAACGCTCACCCGAATTTTTTCGGTCGTGATGTACTACCATTTTGCCTTCATGGTGATTTCACTCGCCATGTTCGGATTTGGTGTCAGCGGCCTGATTACCTATATCAAACCTGACTGGTTCCCACGCGAAAAGCTGGGAACGAAGCTTTGGCGATACAGCATTTACTTTAGTGTGTGGACGGTCTTCAGTTTGCTGTGTGTGCTCCAGATGCAGGTTGACCTTTCTTTTCGACAGGAAAATGTCCAGAAACTGGTTCTGATTTATATTCTGGCTTCCATCCCGTTCTTTTTTGTCGGGTTATGCGTCTCGATAGCAATGACTCATTTGAGCGAGGTGATAGGAAGGCTCTATTTTTATGACCTGCTCGGCGCCAGTTTAGGGTGCATGATCGCTATTCCGGTGATGAACTTTTTTGGTGGGCCGGGTGCTGTCCTGGCGGCCACGGCATTGGCCGCACTCGGCGGTCTCTTTTTTGCGCGCGTGGCTCAGGAAGAAGTCAATCCCAAAGCCCAGCTTTCGCCCTCAGAACGGGCTCCAGGGCTCATTTTGCTGGGTGGATTGATGGCCTTAGGTGGGCTGGTACTGATTGTTCCAGGGGTAAAGGGGAAAGGAATGGCCTTTTTAACCAGCAGTCAGTTTAGCAGTCTGGCGGTTTTTGCCACGGCAATTGGAACTCTCCTCTGTATCAGCGGTTTTCTCTCTCGGCGGCACCGACACGTCTGGCTTCCGATTTCACTGGCGGCTTCAGTGTTGATTTTAGCGGGCGTGAATACTCAGGTTGAGTTCTTGCGAGTGATCTTTTCCAAAGGAAACCGCGAAGAAAACATCGTGTTTTCAAAATGGAATTCGTTTTCCCGAATTTCGGTGGAAATTTATCCCCCGACTGGGGCGCATACGATGCGGATTGATGCTGACGCCGCAACCGCAGTCGTCCAAACCGGCGGGAAAATCACCGTTCGCAAACCCTTTGAAGAAGGTGTCTCGGGCATTGCTTACCATATTCGACGCGGCGCCGGTCAGGTGTTGATCATTGGACCTGGAGGTGGGTGGGACATTGCCACCGCCGTGGCTCACGATGCAAAAAACATCACAGGCTGCGAAATCAACCCGATTATCGTCAACGATGTCATGAAGGGGCAGTTTAAGCAGTTCACAGGTGGGCTGTATGAATTTCCAAATGTGAATGTTCAGGTGGGTGAAGGCCGGTCGTTTGTTCGAAACTCCGAGCAAAAATTTGACATTATCCAGGCCACACTGGTTGATACCTGGGCGGCGACGGCTGGCGGGGCTCTTTCATTGACGGAAAACAACCTCTACACGGTCGAAGCTTTTGAAGATTATTTTAAGCATTTGACCGACTCCGGCATGATCACTATGTCACGCTGGTTGATGAAACCTGACCAGCAGAATTTACGGCTGGTTTCGCTGGGCATTGAAGCCCTCCGACAGCTTGGTGTGACCCAGCCCGAACGGCACTTTATGCTGGTCAGTTCAGGTCGTGGATTTGAAGGTACAAACCAGCAAATCTGCAACGTGATGATGAAGCGGACGCCTTTCACTGATGAAGAAGTGCAGGCGATGGAACAGGAAGTCCAAAAATACGGGTTCAGCGTGGTTTATACACCGCTGACGAAACCGGATAATGACTTTACCCGACTGATTACTGCCCAAAACCGCGACCAGTTTTACGCATCGTATGCCTATGACATCAGCCCGACTTTCGACAATAAACCCTTCTTTTTCTTCACATTGCATTTAAAAGATATTGCCACGGCTTTTGTCGGCGATTATGAAATGGTGAAGAACAACGCTGGTTTGCTGGCATTGGCCAGTTTGCTGGTGGTGGTGACGGTCCTGGCGTTTGGGTGCATTGTGTTTCCGCTCCTTCTGTTTAAGCGCGAAGTCTTGCGCAAGGATACGTTTAACCGCTTCCGGGCGATTTTGTACTTCGCCGGGCTTGGGGTTGGGTTTATGGCGGTGGAAATGGCCTTACTTCAGAAGTTTGTCTTTTTCCTGGGGCATCCGGTCTACGCCCTGGCCGTGGTGTTGTTTTCGATCCTGCTCTTTAGCAGTATTGGCAGCAATTTAACCGAGCGGATTGGCGTTGAGCGGGCACCTGAAACGATGCGATGGGTGGTTTCGGCAATTTTGGTCCTGGTTCTGATCTATCTGGCCGTGTTGCCGACCATTTTGTATACCTTCCTGGGTCTGGCGGTACCGCTCAAGATTGCCTTGTCGGTCCTGATGCTTTCGCCGTTGGCAATGCTAATGGGGATGCCGCTTCCATTGGGAATCAAAACGATACGACCACAGGCGGCGGCGTTAATTCCCTGGGCCTGGGGCGTCAACGGGGCCACTTCGGTTTTTGGTTCAGTACTGGCGGTGTCGCTGGCGATCAACTTTGGCTATAACGCGCTGCTTCTGGTTGGGGCCGGGATTTACATTCTGGCGGCAATTGTGTTGCCGGCGACGTTGGCCAAAGGTGAAGCCAGGGTCGAAAACGAGCAAGTCGGAATTCCTGACGGAGTGAGTGCCTGATCGGTTTTTTGCTTTCATCACATAAGTACGTTACCGAAAATTTCAGGACATTTTGAACCACGAAACACACGAAAGACACGAAAAAATCAAACACTTACCGAATTCAATCCGTCAATATATTTATGGCAAAGTTATACCATTTTGGAATGAAGTGTGGTCCTATTAGAGAACAGTCAAGCTATTCAACTAAATGAACTTAGTGAACTACTGACTACTGACTACAAACTGGTATTAAGAGGGTTGTATGGCGCCAAAAATTCCACGTTCAAGCGACAATGATTACACCCCGGAAATGGCTGCGCGTCGAAGGGAGTTCCTCAAGGAGCAAACTGGGAAAGAGCTCCACCATGCCGGTCAATATTCATTTGACCCGGCCCTCTTGCCTGGAAACATTGAGCACTTCATCGGGGTAGCCCAGGTGCCAGTTGGAATCGCGGGCCCTTTGCTGATCAACGGTGAGTATGCCCAGGGTGAATTTTATGTTCCGATGGCCACCACCGAAGGGACGCTGGTGGCCAGTTACAATCGTGGAATGAAGTTGTTACAGGCTGCCGGAGGCGTGACCACAACGGTAACAGATGATGCGATGCAGCGGGCGCCGGTCTTTTTATTTCCCAGTGCTCGGGAAGCGCAGGCATTTGGCAACTGGGTAGCGTGCAACTTTGACGAAATCAAGAAACAGGCGGAAACCACCACCCGGATTGGAAATTTACGTGATATTGAGCAGTATCAGGCCAGCCGGTTGAAATTTTTGCGGTTTAATTACACCACGGGCGATGCTGCCGGGCAGAATATGGTCGGAAAAGCCACCAAAGCGGCCTGTGACTGGATCAACGCGACGTACCCCGGAATTCAACAGTATTTTCTGGAATCAAACTTTGCCACGGATAAGAAAGCTTCGGTGATCAATATGCTCCACACTCGCGGAAAGCGGGTGACAGCGGAAGCGGTGATTCCAGCCAAACTGCTACGGGATTTCATGCATGTTGATGCCAAACTGCTGTACCGCATTCGACAGATCAACTTTATCGGCAGTTTTCTTTCCGGGGTCAATAACAACGGCGCCCATTCACCAAACGGCATTGCCGCCCTGTTTATTGCCACCGGTCAGGATGTGGCCAATGTCTCGGAATCTTCGGCGGCGGTTACCTATGCCGAATTGACTCCCGAAGGGGATTATTATTATTCGATCACTATTCCTTCATTGATTGTCGCCACCTACGGTGGAGGCACCGGACTTCCAACTCAACGAGAGTTTCTGGAGTTGCTGGGGTGTTATGGCCAGGGTGGCGTAAAAAAGTTTGCGGAGATTGTGGCCGCAACGGTTCTGTGTGGCGAGCTATCACTTGGGTCGGCAGTCGTTTCCGAAGATTGGGTTTCAAGTCACGACAAGTATGGCCGGAACAGGCCGTAGGTGGGGCTGAAGAAGACGGGCTGAAGGCTTGGGGCTGAAGACTCGCAAGCTCGGAGCAAAGGAAGGGATGAAGGATGAGGGATGAAATAAAACCAATTCTTCAACCCATTCTCTTCAGTCCAACTTCTTCAGCCCGGTGTCTTCAGCGCTCAATCATGCCGAAACCAGTTGGGCATTTTCCAGCCGATGGTAAGCGCCGTTGCGTTTGCAGGGAATAAATCCTTCTTCCTGAATAATGGTGAGCAGTGTTTCCTCTGTGGCTCGATGATTGGCGCCGGCGGCTGAAACGACATTTTCCTCAATCATAATGCTCCCCAGATCATTGGCACCGCCGTGCAGAGCCCGTCGTGCCACATCAAACCCCTGGGTCAGCCACGAAACCTGCATATTCGGATAGTTATCCAGGTAGAGTCTGGAAAGCGCAAACCACCGCAGGTATTCATCCGGTTCCAGACGGTTTGGGAAAACTTTTCCGATTGGCACAAAGTCAGGTTGTAACGTCCAGGGAATAAAAGAGATAAAGCCATTTGTCCGGGATTGGAGTTCCCGCAGCAGCCGGAGATGTTCAAACCGGTCATCAATGGATTCGCCCATGCCATACATCATCGTGGCAGTGGTTGGAATCTCAAGTTGGTGAGCGGCCTCCATTACATCCAGCCATTCTTTCCCGGTACATTGGGTTCGCCGACGTTTGCGGAATTCATCAACCAGAATTTCACCACCGCCGCCCGGAATCGAGTCCAACCCGGCTTTTTTCAACCGATTCAGAACCTGTTCATAGGAAAGCCCGGAGATTCGGGAAAAATTGAGAATCTCAGGCGGAGAAAAACAATGCAAATGGATTTGATAGCGGTGTTTGAGTTCCAGGAGTAAATCTTCATACCATTCCAACGGAAGGTCGGGGTGAAGTCCACCTTGCATCAGCACGCCACTTCCGCCAAGCTCGATGGTTTCTTCGACCTTTTGATACATCGCCTCAAAGCTATGCACATATCCTTCGGGATGACCTGGTGGGCGATAAAAAGCACAAAAGGTGCACACCGAAGTGCACACATTGGAATAGTTGACATTTCGGTCAATCACATAGGTCACGATCCTGTCTGGATGAAACCTCTGACGAATCTGATTGGCTGCCGTGAGCAGGTCCTCAAGTGGGGCGGCCTGCAGCAAAAACATCCAGTCATCCAGGTGTGGATGGTTTCCGGCCAAAATACTTGCAAGCAAAGTGTTCGATTTCTCCATAGTTATGATCTTTCTGTGTTCCAGGCTGGTGAAATTGGCATATTATATTAACTGGCGACAGAATCCACACCAACCTGAGTTGACTTGTTCGATCCAAAGTCAGTGCTCAACTGAAAAAGAAAGGAAGGGGAACTCACTGGCCGCTGGTGCGATTGAGCCACCCGAATGGAAGACTGGTCCCATGCCATACGTCAATCTCAAACCCATCATTGATCATATGCTCAAGCAAAGCGAGCACGTAAGTGACCTGAATTTTTCGGTGAATTGCCCGCCTCAGGTCGAAATCAACGGCGAACTCTTCCCAGTCAATATCAAAGGGCTGCCGATTTTAACCTCGTACCATACCGAAATTATTGCCATGACATTGTTGGGAGGGAATAAAGACGCCGCCGAGAAATTGATTCGCTATGGTTCGGTGGATTTATCCTATAGCGTTTCGGGATGGAACCGGTTTCGGGTCAACGTTTTTTTGCAACGCGGCACTATCTCGGTGGTGATGCGGGTGGTGCTTTCGGAAATTCCCTCGCTTGAATCCCTTGGGTTACCAACCCAGTTGGGAAGCATTTCAACCCTCAAAAATGGAATTGTGCTGATTACAGGTCCCAGCGGAAGTGGAAAATCATCGTCGCTGGCCGCCCTGGTGGACAAAATCAACCAGGAGCGTTCCTATCATATTGTCACAATTGAAGATCCGATTGAGTTTCTCCATACCCGCAAACGATCAACCATCAACCAGCGCGAGCTAGGGAGCGATACCCCGAATTTTGCGGTGGCGTTACGGGCGGCGCTTCGTCAATCGCCAAAAGTGATCCTGGTTGGGGAAATGCGGGATTTGGAAACCACGGAAATTGCACTCGAAGCCGCCGAAACCGGTCATCTGGTACTTTCAACCTTACACACCACGGATGCTTCGAAGACAATTGACCGCTTAATCGGACTTTTTCCAAAAGCCGAAGAGCGAGTTATCCGCGTCCGACTGGCTCAGGCATTTCAATTTATTGTTTCACAACGGTTAATCCCAAAAGCAAAAGGTGGTGGCCGGATTGCCGCCGTCGAAATTTTAAAATCAACCCCTCGAACCCGCGAATACATCGAAAAAGGCGAAAGTCAGGGCAAAACATTGCTGGATGCGATGCAGGACGGGAATTTGGAAGGAATGCAGCATTTTGATCAGGTCATTGAACGATATATTCGAACCGGCATGGTGACGCGCGAGGATGGACTGTCATTTGCGACTAATCCGCATAATCTCGAATTGCGACTGGCCGGATTAGGGGCCGGATGAAGCCATTCATCTGTTGGGCAGAACCAAAATGTAATGTGCCCGTCGCGTTTTGTGAAGATGCCCGTTTACTGGAGATTTTAGTATGAGAATTCTATATCGAACCCTGGTTGGTGTTTTTGTTTTGAGCTGTTTATTTACCTGCGGATACAACATTTTTCAATCAACCGAATTCACAACGACTGCTTCAACCACTGGCGGTAAAGTTGCGCGCCAGTCCCCGACGATCACTTCAATTTCACCTGGGCAGGTTCCAAAAGGCCAGGTACCGGCAAAAATTAAAATTGTGGGCACCGGATTTGTTTCGGGAAGTCGGGTTTTTTTCACTGATCAGGAAGTTCCGGCCAAAGTCAAAGCATCAGGCCGGAAAATCGTTCTCAAAGGGTTGGCGGCGTCTCTTTTTGCCTTGGATCGGACCTATGATGTGGTGGTTCAAACCCCAACCGGGCAACGGTCCAATATTGTGAAGCTAGTGGTTGGAACAGGAGTCAATCCTGCTGAACCCGCCTCAATTCAGGTGAGCCAGCCTCAATCCCTGGCGCTCAATACCACTACCTCAACTCAAATTACTGCCCGGGTCCTGGATAAGGATGGAAGAGAAATCTCGGGTGCTCAAATTACCTATCAATCCGACAACATACCCGTGGCCACGGTGACTTCAACCGGTCTGGTCAGCGGAATCAATGAAGGGGCCGCCTCGATCCAGCTTCAATCCGGTGCGGTAACCACCCGGTTGATGTTTCGAGTCAGTCAGGTTGATTCCGTCTCTTCGGGCATCTTTGGCCAAAGTGATATGGCAAACTTCGCGGGCACAATTTACGCCTCAGATCTGTCGAAACATATCATCCGCCGAAGTCAATCATTCCAACCGATGAATGATTATGCCGGACAATCCGGGATAGCTGGAAATATTGACAGTACCTTAACGGCATCGCGGTTTGATGCGCCACTTGGGGTGGGCTTCCGAAATGGGATGCTCTATCTGGCTGATACCAACAATCAGGCCGTTCGACAAATCAACACGGCTACGGGCGCGGTTCGGACAATCGTCACTCGGGCCAATGCCGTTGCGGCGGGTGGGGTCTCAAGTTGGGGACCGCGGGATGTTGAAATTGATGTCAATAACGATCTCTATATCACCGATGCGGTCAATCACGTGGTCTGGCAGGCAACCGTTCAAAACTCATCGGTTCAGTTGAGAGTACTGGCGGGCCAAATTGGGCAGCCTGGAATCGTGGATGGGCAAGGCACTGGGGCCCGGTTTAACACTCCTCAACGAATTACCCTGACCGGAAAAATCCTGAGTGTCACCCAAACTGGAAACCAGGTCCGGCAAATTGGGTTGCCGGGCGGCGCGGTCAAAACCATTCAAAGCCAATCTGGAAGACCTTCTGATCGAAGCGATTTAGCCAGAACCAATCAATCCCATCCCTTTGAACCCATTGAATTTGAGGATGAGTCGCCGTCCTGGATGGAGGAGGCATCGGCTGATTTCGAAAGCCGTGACCCACTTCAGACTGCCCAACCTTCCGCTATTGCCTCAGATGTTGACGGAAATCTGTATGTGGCGACACCAGGGAATGTTCAACTCATTACCATTACCAATGATCAAGCCATCGTTTCAGACCTGGTTGCTCCCGGAACACTTCAAAATCCAGTAGCACTGACGGTGAGCCCCGACGCTGTTTTTGCATTAGATGGAAGCACCGGTCAACTGGTCCGGATTCAATTTGGAAAACCGACGATCAGTCAGATTAACCCATCTCAAGTTGGAGCCGGGAGCAGCAGTAACTTGATTACCCTCACGGGCGATAATTTTTACTTTGACACTCAGGTGTTTTTGGGAAGTCAGGCGGTCTCAAACGTGACGGTTTTAAGTTCCAAACAACTGCAATTTACACTTCCTCCCCAGCCGTTTGGTGGCAGTTTGATCCTTCGGGTTCGCAACCGGGGCGGAGAGGCACGCGGCATATTGACCATAACTGGGACCCCGGCACCACCAATGGTCAAACTGGGTGCCTTCCCGACCAGCCGCACGGTGGCTCAGGGCGAATCAGCCTTCTTTACGATTGAACTTGACCGGACAAATTTTGAGGAAAACGTAAACCTGGCCGTGACTGGGCTGCCAACCGGCGCCACCGCTCTCTTTAGTGCCAATCCGACGACGGCAAGTGCCGTGCAATTTAAAGTGGATGTCACCACGCGGGTGACGGCGGGGAATTACACCTTGCAGGTAACCGGAACGGGGACCGGCGTAACCGTTACCCCAACCCAATTAACGCTGAGTGTGACTTCGGTTTCAAATGTTGTGTTGGGTGCCAATCCAACCACCCGAACGGTGGCGGTTGGCCAGGACGCCAATTACACCCTTTCTTTAACTCGAACCAATTTCACTGGGTCGGTAACCCTGGCCACCACCAGTCTTCCTTCGGGCGTCACCTCTTCGTTCAATCCAGGTTCAGTCACGGGTACTTCATCAACACTCACGGTGACGGTCAGTACCTCGGCTGCTTCAGGGACCTTTAAATTCAACGTTACTGGAACTGCCAGTGGCACCACCGTGGTACCGGTTGAATTAACCTTAACGATTACCGGAGCACAGCCGCAGGTATTGCTTTCGGTTTCTCCTGATACCCGCCAGGTAACCGCTGGCGGAAGCGCCGACTATACAGTCACATTGACCCGAACAAATTTTACGGGCGCGGTTGATATGACCGTCAGAGGGATTGGCGGTCCAACTCCACGCGTTGGACTGGATGCTGCCTTTACACCAGATAACACCACCGGGAATACCTCAACATTGAATATTCGGACCAATATCGGCGGCACGACCTTACCTGGCACCTACACATTTCGCGTTACGGGGACAGCTTCCGGGGCCACAGTGGTGGATTCAAATGTATTTAGCCTGGTTGTCATTAGCAACAATCCGCCATCGGTCGTTGTATCGGTTGATCCATTGAGTCAACAGGTGATTGCTGGGGGTATTGCACAGTACCGACTCACCGTGACGAAGACCAATTATTCGGGGTCAGTGCTTCTTTCCCTCATTGGCAATGTGCCACCACAGACAACCGTGAGCTTTAACCCGCCCCAGTTTGATGTCTCAACGACCATGATTTTTGATACTTCGTCTGATACTCCGCATGGAAATTATGTCATGCAGATTGTGGCTGAAGCTGATGGGGTTGTGATCCAACCCGTAACCTTCTCGTTGCAGGTGGAAGAACAATCCCCGCCAACGATTACCCTGTCAATGAACCCAACCAGTCGGACCATTATGTCAGGCGAAACCGCAAGCTATACGGTCACCGTGACCACCTCGAATTTCAGTGGCTCCGTGAACCTCTCAGTGACAGGGAACATTCCGCCAGCCACCTCTTTTTCCTTCAACCCACCTCAATTCACCAGCACCACAACCCTGATTTTTACGACGAGCGGGAATACCCCATCGGGAACCTACAATATGCAGCTTGTAGCGACGAGTAACCCATCGGTATCAATCACACCAGTTAGCTTTTCTCTGATTATTCAGAATGTTGGTCTTCGGAAAACCGCCCGGCTGGTTCAAACTTCACCCGTTGAAGGCAAGTTGGATTCAAAAGAGATCAGGTTTGACCAGCCTCCAATTTTCAGTGAGTTGGTTCAGCCAGTGACTTTCCCGATCCAAGAAAATTTCAGCTCAAACATGATATTTGAGTTACCGGATGTCAGTGGTCTGGAAAAGCTGAGAATGTGTGACCTGGGATCCCAGGTCAGGAGGTCAGAGGGAACCTTGACCCCGATCAACCCAATAAATTGACAGCCTTGAAATTCTGACGCCCATGAAGCAGATCGTGAACAGTTTGATTCTTGCCTTGTGTTGTGTACATAGTGCCTGCACGGCGGCTGGAGGGGTTTCACCCCAATCTGGCCGCCAAATTTCTTCACCGCCCCCCATGTCGTTTGCTCAACTCCTGATCCAACAGCAGGTTCACTACAATCCAACCAGCCTGGCCGAGCGCAAAATTATCGCGGCATATGGGGCCGTCTGGGCAGCCAGCGGGAATCTGGTGCTCCCCGACCGGGTCATTTTTGCAAATCAGGCGGAAGTGAGCCACTTTCAACAAAAAATGCACATTGGGCGGGCTCAAATTGGCAAAACGACGATTGAACTTCAAGAAGAAGCGCTGGTGGCATGGCTCAAGGCTCGTCAGGAATGTCTTGCAAAAGGGGTTAGTCTGACTCCCCGAGGTGGTGCCTCAGCCGCCAGACGCGATTATGTGACGACCATCAGTTTATGGAAGAGCCGGGTCACTCCAGGCTTGAATTTCCATGTCAAACAAAAAAGAGTAACTGCTCAGGAAGCTGCTCGGATCCAGAAACTGTCAATTCCAGACCAGATTGAAGAAATTTTAAGACTTGAAGAGCAGGGATTGTACTTTAGCAAAAGCCTGGATAAGTCAATTCTGTACTCAGTGGCACCCCCTGGCGCGTCGCAGCACCTGGCTTTGCTGGCCATTGATATTGAGGAATATGAAAACGCACAGGCCCGTGCCATCCTGGCAAACCATGGATGGTTTCAGACGGTAGTTTCTGATCTACCACATTTTACTTATTTGGGACTGCCAGAGGCCGCATTAGCAGCCCGTGGGCTCAAGAAGGAAGTCAATCAGGGGCGGGCCTACTGGGTCCCCAACCTGTAAGATTCCTTTCGGGTGCAAGTGAGAGGATCGCAACCGAGTTATAGGCCAGGGCAGGCGGGAAGAGATCGCTTTGATGAGTTATTTGAGGTCGCGGGCCGCAATTATATCTTCCAATCGGCGGCGAATTTGGAAGTAATCCTCTAAAAGTCGGTTCATATTCACAATAAATGGAATTTGAAGTGCTGCGGCTTCCTCAGCCCGTTCCGTCAAGACCTCTGCCTCAACCGAATCAGGATCGAACTCATCTAATTGATCCATCAATTCATAAACATTCTCACCTCGCGGGTGGCGGTGGTAACAAAAGGTGACAAAAGCGAGTGTGAGTCCATCAATGATTTGTTCAGGAAGTTGTGGATCTTGGTTATTGAGCGGATGACAGAGAAAAGAGTCATCTTCAACACCAAGGGCCAGGGAAAGTTCTCGAATATCGTCAGCTAGTACAGGGTCCATAGGTCTGAAAAAAAGGAAGAGATTAAACTTAACAGCAGAACGGTCGGCAGTTTACCATAGGCAGGTACGACTATGTCCAGATGGATATTAGGCATCGCTGCCAAACCTTCCGGTACTATGGTCAAGGACAGTGGTTCTTACTCGATTCAAACAACTTAACCAACCACAAGGAAAGCGAGCGCGCTGGATATGAATAACGGTTCAAACGAAACAGAACCCACCGACATGATTTTATTGGCTGAGTCGGATAATTATGACGTATTTACGGACCCGGAGGCCGACTTAGTCCATGTCGATTTTTATGGACAGGGAATCACCCTACATCTAACCCGGATTGATTTTCTGGAGATGGTTCAAGTTTTAGAAACTGCGGTTACTCGACTCAAAACAATAGCTGATGAGTCGGAACCCACCCAATCCTAAGGGGGAACCCGACCAGGTTGGTTCTGGCAAGTGCTTATTTCCGTTCCGGGACAGCGCGTTCAGCCATTGCGACCAGCAGCCGTTGTCGGGCATTCACCCCGTTTCGGCGGGAGGTTTGCCATGAGGAAACGGCCTGTTCATATTGCTCGCGCAATCGCGATGCCCCCTGGTCAAGCGCCAGTTGTTCTCCAAGGGATCGAATGTCACGCAATGCCTGCTCCTGTTCCTGCCGGGCTCGGATTAACTCCCGCATTTGATCGGCCAGATAGCCTTCTAAATTGTCACCAAAGGTGATTGGTGAGGTAACTGAACCCTCCAATCCAGAACCCATCGCCATTCCTTCATTATTGGAAAATGAGCGACCAGGTTTGGCTTTTGGCCGATTTGTGGTTGGCGGATGAAACCGCCGTGGTGTTTTTTTCATTTGTGATTTCATAGTTTATATTGGACCTCAAAGTCTAAACTGGCAGATTGAAATGGATTACTCCCTGGACGGAACCACTCTTTGTGGTCACGGATAAAAGCAAGTGGTACCGCTCTGCCACTGGTTTGGTGGTCAATCAGCAACAATTGGATGGTTGCTGGTTGAAAAGAGAGTGGATATAGAGTCGAGATGTGGGTAATGGTGAAACAATCTGCCACGGTTCGGATTTGGCCAGTGCCCATCCCAGAAAAACCACCACTGGTTGATTGATACATCGAGCCAGGATTCATACCTCTCAGATGATTCCAGATGAAATGCTCAATCAATTGATGGGTTTAAAGGTTTTTGGCACAGTTTATATATGACCCAGGGAGTCGAAGATGGGTTTCAAATCCTCTCCGGTTTGATCTCTTTCGAGTGAAGTTTCGGGTTTAACAGCAATCCTGTTCATTAAGATAAATGATGGGGGAAGAAGGGCAACTTATAGATTTACCTTAATGAGGAGCTTGAAGACGCACAACCTGTGCTTTTCTCAGCGAAAGCAGCCATTTTTCAATTTGGTGTTGAGGGTAAAACGGTGCTGATGATTGAATTCAGACATTGAGAAGCTGAAAAAAGAGTCAACCAGCGATGCCAGGCACGGATGATATTTACTCAAAGAGTAAACAGCAGGAATTCACAAAAGGTGGAAGATTGTGAAAAGGTGCTTGTTTTGTTGGATTTGCTGCATGACTGCAGATGACACCAACCATAGTCAGTTGGGAAAAGCTTGTCAAGCAACGATTACCAGATCCGTGGCGAAGACAGGTGTCTTTCTTATTTTGGCGGCGACAACTCATCCGAGGGGTACGAACGGTTACCCCGTACCTGGCATCCCCCCAAGTTTCGATCCAATACGGGTGAAAGAGTTGAGCCACGCCAAATTCTTAACTGACCTTCTCAGTTGCATTGATGCTAACTGGTGCGGATTTGACCATCCCCAAGGACCACGAATTTCAGTGTTGTCAGTCCTTCGGCGCCCATTGGTCCATATGCATGGAGTTTAGTGGTGCTGATTCCAATTTCAGCTCCAAGACCAAGCTGAAACCCGTCAGCAAATCGGGTTGAGGCATTGACCATGACGGTTGATGAATTGACTTCGCGGATAAACCTCATCGCCTGGGCATGGTTTTCGGTCACAATCGTTTCAGTGTGATTTGACCCAAACCGTTGAATGTGAGCAACGGCGGCTTCAAAAGAGTCCACAATCTTCACCGCGAGAATAAAATCAAGAAATTCCATGCCAAAGTCATCGGGGTAGGCTGCTTTGAGCTTGCCTTCAGGGAGTGGTTCATCGTTCAAAGCGTTCAGTGTCTGATCACACCCTCGGATTTCCACCCCCAAATTTACCAGTGCCTGGATCATTGGTTTCAGGCAGGTTTCAACCGCATCTTTATGAACTAAAAGAGTTTCAGTCGAATTACAAACACCTGGCCGCTGAGCTTTTCCGTTGCAGATGAGATCAACCGCCATTTTCGCGTCGGCGCTGGCATCAACGAAAGTATGACAGACTCCACGATAATGTTTGATGACTGGAATTCGCGAATGCTGGGCTACAAACCGAATCAGGCTCTCGCCTCCCCGAGGAATGATCAAGTCAATGTCATCTTCGAGTGTGTGTAACTCAAGCAAAACGTCTCGATCCGGGGTAGGAATAATTGTAACCAGTGCTGGCGGTAATCCCTGTTGATGCAATACCGATTGAAACAGCTTTCCAATTGCCTGATTGGAATGGAATGCCTCTGACCCTCCACGCAAAATACAGGCGTTCCCAGCTTTTAAACACAACCCCGCTGCATCGGACGTAACGTTTGGGCGTGATTCATAAATGATGCCGATGACCCCAAGAGGAATTCGCATCCGCCCAACCATCATTCCATTTGGGCGGCGGGTCAACCCGATTATTTCACCTACCGGGTCGGTCTGGTCAGCCACTTCTTGCAGTGAGGTCATCATGCCTGAAATGACTTTATCGGTGAGGCGTAGCCGGTCCAGCATTGCCCCACGAATTCCATTTCGTTCAGCCTGCTCAACATCTCGGGCATTGGCCGTATTCAACAATTCACGATTCTGGTCAAAGGCCAGGGCAAATGCTCGAAGCAAGTTGTTTTTGGTGGTACTGGAAAGTGTTGCGGCGACAAAAGAAGCTTCACGAGCCGAGCGGGCAAGATCACGGATTGAAAGAGCGACAACTGGTTCAATTGACACGATTGAATCTCCTTTGATGAAAACTACGGGCTGAAAAAACCTCGGGCTGAAGACATCGGGCTGGGGGCTGAGGGCTGAAGACTCGCAAGCTCGGGGCAACTCAAGGGATGAGGGATGAAATAAAACCAATTCTTCAACCCAATTTCTTCAGCCGGTTTTCTTCAGCCCGAAGTTTTCAGCCCCCAGCCCTCAGCCCTAGTTTTTCAGCCCTGGTTTAGTCCTGGGCCATTCAAGTTTACCTGATGTTCATAAACAGGACGACCCCCGCGGTCCCCAGTTTTTCGGGAGAATGAGACCTCAACTAGCCCAGCTTCATCCGCTTTCAGAAGGACCTCTAGTGCCGCGCGAAACACAGCCGACAGGTCGCGACAGCCACGGAGGTATCCGTACTTTTGGGCTTCCAGCACATCGGCATCGCTCAAAACGATGGTGCGAGGTCCCAGGGTTGACAGGGATTGAGCATCAGTTTTTCGTTCAGGGGCGGCAGCTTTGGGAGGTTCCGGCTGGACTGGCTCAGGTTGAATGGGAGTCATGGGCTGAGTCAATGCCCGAATTGCAGCTTTGGTTGCATCTGGAGCGAATGGATTGGACATGGATGGAGCTTTGGTATTACGGGCCATTACAGAACCTCCGAAATCAAACGTTGATAATCCTCAGCCCCGCGTGACCGAGGGGCAAATTCAAAAATTGACTGGCTAAATCCAGGCGCCTCTGACAGCCGAACATCAGTTCGAATGGGCCCAGTCAATTGCTGTGGGAATTGTTCTTTGAGCATTTCCATGATCTGGAGGGTTTTTCGATTCCGGCTATCAAAAAAAGTAGGAATGACATGGCGAATTTCAACTGTGGTTTCAAGTTCTTCAGCGATGGCTGAAATCTCATTCACCAGTTGGGCCACACCCATCAGGGCAAAATATTCCATACTGACTGGGATCCAGGCTTCTTCGACAAAAAGCAGAACGTTGGAATGCAGGGTTGAAAAACTTGGGGCACAATCCAGCAGCACCAGGTCATATCCTTCAAGGTTTCCAAACCGTCGCCGCATCACATTGACCGGGTTTTTTTGTTGCATCAGGAAGACCGAGACCGCCGAAAGGGAAATCGTGGCCGGGATCAAATCCAGGTTCGTTCGAATTGTTTGTCTGGCTGTATCCCAACTGGCTTCGCCAATCAGCACATCATAAATTGTCGGACCCGGCCTGGCCCCAAGGTGAGCCGAAGCATTTCCCTGGGCATCACAGTCAATGAGCAGGACTTTTTTCCCCTGGTCGGCAACCCCCGCCGCGACATTGACCGCAGTGGTACTTTTACCAGTTCCTCCTTTAGAACACATCACACAGATTTTGCGCATGGGGACTTCTCCACAACCTTTTCCCAAAGAACGGGAAAACGTTGATTCGTGAAAACATTTTAACGTATTAACCATCTTCCAAACCAATCCATCGGTTGAGGGGCCGGCTCACACAACCAGGCCGGATTGCCCGGGAAAGAGGGGCCGCCCATAAGCGCCAGGAGAAGGAATGTTGATTGCTTTTGAGGTCAGGAGACTGGGGGACAAGGGGACAAGGGGAATAAACAACTGGTCGCCTTCCCCCGCTCTCAATCGGAACTGATTCAACCTGATAAACCTGGTGAATTGTCTCCGTGTCTTCCTAAGTACCTTACCGAAAGTTTCCAGACATTTTAACCACGAAAAACACGAAAAACACAAAAAAGATCAACCACTTACCAAACCCAATATCTCAGGAAACTTATGACAAGGTACTTATCCCCTTGTCTCACACAGGCTCAAACTTCCTTCTCCTGGCGCTTATGGAGGGGCCACCCCAGGGGGTATCTGGTTGGCGCCCTCTCGGACTGGAAACAGATTACCTTGGTGATTGGGAAATCAAACGTAATTGCAGATAAATTGAATGTACTCGCGTTTATCCGGTTGACGGGCTGACCGCCGCCGAACTGAGGCCAGCACCATTTCCACTGCATTGAGCAACAGGGTTGGATCGGGTTCGGTTTCGACTTCCTCTCGGAAAATCTGCTTTACCAGCGCCATCCCCTCGTCAAGAGCTTCAAGGACAAAATTGACTTCAAATGGGTCAACTGCTTTGAGTTCTTGATTTTGTTCCAGGGCATGTTTGAGGTGTTCCAAGGCTGCAACGATGTGGCTATCGTTGAGTTGAGGATTGGGAATGGTCGCATCCGCGATAAAGCGCTCGATGGTATACAGCATGCCCTTCATCACATCCTGGGTGAGCAGGAGCCCAACCGCTTCCTCCAGGGAATCAAGCGGGATGGCGCGTTCAAGAATATCCCAGCCGTTGGGTGTCAACGTAAATGTATCAGATTCCCGAAAGGCCGATTTCAACCGATGGTGGGCGGGCATCACATAGTTCAACCGTTTCGCACCGAGTTGACGCCGAGAGGTACAGCGTTGACAGGCCATGTAGCTATCGGCTCCGTTTTGGGCGGCTTCTTTTATGGCATTGACGATTTCTGGGGGAAGTGCCGCATCGCAAACCGGACATAAGTAAATGCTGGGTGGAAGTGAAAGTCTGGCGCCTGGTCCAAGATGTTCTTTAAATTCAGCAACTCCCTCTGGGGCTTCTTTCCCAATCGCACCCAGAATTCGAAGCCCGACGCCAAGATTCTTTCGAGTTTGATCAGCATCACCGCGAATCCATTGAAACGGACCCTTTGCCATCAACTCCGCAACCTCTGTCGGGCTATCAAACGTGGCGGTTTGAAACTTAAATAAGCCAGTTCCAAATTCGTCAATACAGAATAAACTCGCGTCCACCGAGTTGTTCTCAGCATTGGGTTCCGCAACCAAAACCAGACGGAGACCATCCTGGCGAGTCCAAAAATGGCCCAATCCAGGTTCGTTTTTTTGAGCGGAAACAACAGCCGCCCCAGCCGCTTGGGTGGGGCGGTGAACTTTCATTTTTTGTGCTTTTGTCTTTTTCGGCATGACTCTCGCTTTATAACTCCAATTTAAAAATAGTAAGGATCGTTCATCGGAAGACTTCACTCGGGTCAGGAGGATTACCGATTTCGGCCATATTGTTCATGGCTTGACACCCAGTCGTGGGAGCTGATGGCTGAACTGAGTGAAATTTCCCCAGCCAGTGCCACTGCCGCGATAATCTCGGCCAGTTTATTGACTTTGCCTTTCCCCTGACACCCAAGGATTCCGAGACATTCCTGTTGGGTTGGTAATCCGGTTCCTCCGCCAAAAGTCGCAACGATCAGTGACGGAATGGTGAGTGAAATATAGAGGGATCCGTCTCCGGTTACCTCGCAATAGAGGACTCCGGCTGAAGATTCAGCCACATTGGCGACATCCTGGCCGGTGGCGATAAACATGGCGGTAATGGCATTTGCTGAGTGAGCACCATTATTGTTGACACCCGACAAAAACCCGGCCACGTTGGCCACGCTGTAGTGGTAATGGAGCTGTTCCGGAGTGGTCCGCATGACCTGTTTGAGAACCTCAGCCGGAATGGTGCACTCGGCAGTGACACGTTTTCCACGTGTCATGATCGAGTTAATCTGAGACCCTTTTTTGTCAGTGGCAAAGTTCGACTCCAGAAACCATCGAACCACGCCACCATGGTTTTCGACCATCCATTTAGAGGCGGCATAGGTGGCCCGACCAACCATATTCTGACCAGCCGCGTCACCCGTTGAATAATTAAACCGGGTATAGAGGAATTTATTGGACTGGTAAAACTCAATACTCACGAGTTTGGCAATCCGAGAGGTGCTTTCCGCCACCGCCCTGATTTGATCCAGGTTATCCCGAATCCAGTTGGCAAAATCCCTGGCTTCGCGGGCATTGTGAAAGATAAAGACTGGGGCGCGCTGCATTTGATCAGCCGTCACCGTGACGGTGGCGCCGCCAGAGAGGTTAATGACCTTCATTCCCCGACTGTAGCTGGCAACCAGGGTTCCTTCAGAGGTGGCCAGAGGAATATAAAATTCTCCCTGGGCTTGCTCGCCATTGACGAGCAATGGACCGGCAATACCAATCGGAATCTGAGCCACTCCAATAAAATTTTCAATGTTGCCCTGAGTGATATGGGGATCAAAGGAATATTGTGGAAGGTGGTGAAGCTTCAGTTCGTTGGCTTCTTCAACGAGTTCCTGGCGTTGGCGAATAATATCTGGTGTGTAGTTGTCGTCTTTGCTGTAAGGAATTCGCTTCAAAGGCATGCCTATATGCTCCTCTTCGTGAAAAGGCTGGATGGTGTTGAGGAAGGGATTTGAGAGAATTGATATGCGCGTTATACACCAAGCCGCTCCTCCTTGTCCAAAAGCATTTCTTGATACAGATTGGTGTGTGCTCGTTCAATAGAAACCAAAAGCCACTACGGCGACTGAAGCAACTAAATCAAAATGGGTCAGGTGCGCATTCGTTTTTGGTCGCACTTTTCTGAAAACTCCTCACCCTGCCTGAAAAAGATGGGAAAAAGGAAGTGAGTCCAAAAGCGTTGACAAACCCATGGCAGCGTGTCAGCATCCGAAATTCGTGAAAAAACACTGTGTTTAACCACATTCCAGGCTTTTCGCGTGTTCGACAAACTTTGCTTTTACAGGCATCGCTGGTAAGGTAAAAATCATCACTCAATTCGCCTGTCCAACACTTCACCGTCATTAAAATTTCATATTTCGCCTTAGGAGGAGCTTAACCCCCTTATGAAAAAGTCTCTGATTTGCCTTGTCAGTTTATTCCTGACCCAACTGGTGGTTGGTGGAAATCTTGCCCTTGCTGCCGCTCCGGTAGGGAGTACAACTCGAATTTTGGCCTCGCAGCAGGTGGCCAGTGCCAGCACCGCGGGTGGTTCCAGTGGTACGGCAACGGCAACCGATGCTGTCTCAAGCCAGACCCAAGAATATAATGACATGATTGCCGCAACCGATGAAAAAGACCCCGAGTTGCGGTATAAAAAAATCCAGGAGTTTCTGGTCAAATACCCACAATCCGAGTACAAAGTATTTGTCAATACCCGGTTGAATGGTGCTCGCGGGGTATTGATCAATCGAAGCCTTGGGAAAGCAAATATGGTTGATGCCCACAAATATGGGAAGGAACTGTTTGCTGAACCCAAAGAACATAAAGAGGGAATTGATGATTTCCCGTACTACTGGGTCCTTGGCCGTGCTTCTGGACTGATTGCGATCCAGTCGAATGACAATAATTATCTCAAGGTCGGAGCTGAGTATTCTCAAAAAGCTCTTGATTTGATCGCCCAGGGCAGCAAGATTGATAACAGAAACTTTAAGTGGGATGAAAAGAAGAATGCGGTCACGGCGGATTTGCATCGCACGATTGCCATGATGCATTACGTGGATGCCAAATATGACGACGCCACCAAATCGTTTGAAGAAGCGATCAAGGTGGATTGTGACGCCTATGGCCTTTACTATCGTGGGCGGATCAAATTTATTGAATTTACCGCTATCGCCAAGACCTATAACGACATCCCGGATAAAACCACTCCCGAGGCAACGGCGGCTTTAACGGCAGCCAAGGATAAAGCCAAGGTTGCAAGCGAATATCTGGCCAAAGCCGTGGCTTATATCGAAAAGCGATCAGATGCGGCAACATTCAAGTCTTTTTCCGATGATGCCCGGAAATTGTTAGATCCAGTATTTAATTTTGCTTACGAAGAAAAAATCAACGAGCAGCCGGCACCACCACCAGCACCAGAACCTGACCCCAAAGCAAAGCCAGGTGCTGCCAAACCAGCCACGACGGCGGCTCCAGCCACTGCACCAGCCGAAGATCCAAAAGTGAAAGCTGCCCGGTTGATGGCCGAGGAAATTGATAAGTATAAAGCCCAGCCGTGCCAATAATTCCACAATGACCAATTGTGGATCATGTTTCCTAAAAAAGGGGCCGCCAGGATCTTTCCCAGATCCAAGCGCCCCTTTCGTTATTTCCCTGCTTGCCCAATCATGAATTGGTCCCGTATAGTTTCCCCGATTCCCATGAGTTTTTGATGCTGACCGCACCCTGGCTCCTCTGTCCTAACCTGGTCCCCTGGTCTTCCACTTTCGGATTCAAAAAATCACCTGGTTTCATGGAAACTCGGCCTCTAGTCAATGAGATTGCTTCAAAATGAACCCTCATAACCATCCTGCTCACTTCCATCGTGGATTTTCCGGCAAGCATGGATTTTCCATACCAGTATCTCGGTGTTGCTGGGTGTTTTTGATGACACTGGCTGGTTTGATCCTGGGTGGCGAAGTCTGGGCGATGCAGGGTGACGCCCAGTTGATGCCGGCTCAAGTGGTTGGTGTCTTGGGCGTAGCGCAGTCACCTCCCAGTTCTTCCTCCACTCCTCAGACATCAGCAAAATCTGATCTTCAAACCCTGGAGAAGGTAGTCCAGCCGGAAAAGCGATATGAAGGGTTTCAAAGCTTTTTGCAAAAGTATCCGCAGGCCGAAGAGGCTCGATTTGCCCGCGAACAACTCAACTCAGCCCGGTTTACCTTGATTTTTGAGTATCGAGACGCTGGGAAACTGGAAGATGCCTTTCGAATCGGAACCGAATTTGTAAAGGAGCCGCCAGAATTCAAGAAAAATGAAGATGAATTGCTGGTCTGCATCACCTTGGGTGAAGAAGCCGGGCGGATGTCGCTCAAGGGCAATTTTCAACATCTGGGTGCGGGTGAACTTTTTGCCCGCCAGGCGATTTCGTTGATGGAAGGGGGCCAAAAAATCCAGCTATCCACAACTGATTGGGAGATCTCAAAGGGGCGGTATCTCAGCCAGATGTACCAGACGGTTGGTGTTTCAAACTTTAAGGATCACAAATTTGATGACGCGTTGTTGTCCTTATCCCGTTCGATTGAGCTGAATTGCCGTGATCCATTTAGTTATTACCTGACCAGTCTGGTTTATCAGGAACAATACTTCGAAGCCGCGACGCAGTTTAATGCGATATCTGATAAACAATCCTCAGATGCCCGGGTGGCACTGGCAAAGGCCCGAGCCAGCGCGGCAAAAGCCGCGGAATTTATGGCAAAAACCATTGTGGTTTGTGAAAGCTGCATGACGGCTGGAGATAAAGAGTCACCCACCTATGGTAAATTATTAACCTCCTGCCGAACAGATATTGAGGATCCGTACCGAGTCAGCCACAATAACAAACTGGATGGGTTAGATGGTTATATTCAAGCCATGCGCGCTCGAATCTGCTCAAAATAATTGCACTCAGTTTGAAACCCCGTGTATCCCCCAGAGCTTGTTTCTTCAGGCTTACAGTGAACAAATTTACCGGCAATGGTTCCCAGAGTTGTTGGTATTTCTTTCTGATCCATTGATTTACCGAAAATTAACCGCGGAAAGGGCAATTGACTTTGAATCTCAGTGAACTCGAAGAACGCATGGGATATCAGTTCCAAAGGCCCGAGTTGCTTGAGCGAGCCTTGACACACCGTTCCTATGCCAATGAGCATAGTCACGAAAATTGTTTAAGTAATGAGGGCCTCGAATTTTTAGGCGATGCCGTCCTGGGCCTGATTATCAGTGAGTGGCTGGTTGAGCGGTTTCCAGAGTCTCCCGAAGGAGTTTTGGCACGGTTTAAGGGGTATCTGGTCAGTTCACAACACCTGGCGGAATGTGCTCAATTATTAGAACTGGGAAAATTCTTGCGGTTAAATCGGGGTGAAGAAAAAACAGGGGGCCGCCGGAAGCGCGCGATTCTTGAAAATTCCTTTGAAGCAGTTCTGGCAGCACTCTATCTGGATGCCGGATTGGCCCGGACGGCTACTTTTGTCCGAACCCTTTTTGAACCTTCAGTGGCCACACTTGACCCGACTGAAGCAAATTTTGCCGATTCCAAAACGGCACTCCAGGACTGGTTGCGGGCTCATCGGATGCCATTACCTGAATATTTTACCGTGGCTTCAGATGGCCCCCCGCACAGCCCCGAATTTTCAGTTGGACTCCGGCTCGGGAGTGAAATCATTGCCCAGGGACGTGGCCCAACCCTCAAGGCGGCGCACCAGTCAGCCGCGAGTATGGCGTTGAAATACCTTAAGATGCGTCATGTAGCTACCCGCACATCGAAAGCCAAGGAACAACCGCCCTCAACACCTTGATGGGCATAGTCGCCCCTGTGGTGGACCTGGGTGATACCATTTTGGAATGAAGTCATCGTATGATGGGAAGGTTAAACGATTGAAAAAATTGTATTTCCCTGAACCCGATACCCTGAACCCTGAATGGTATGACTTTGCTCATTTTTCCTCAAATTCCGTGTTCAAATCTGTCTTTGCTCACTTTCAATCTGCCTTGAACCAGGGCCGGAAGAAACACCCGGCAGCCTCGACCACTGCTGCACCTTCTCCCGTGCTTGCTCGACAGAAGCCGGGCTTGATCCGCGAGTTTATTGAGGTCGCCCTGATGACAGTCATTGGCTCGCTCTTTGTTTTTACCTTTGTCGTCCAGGATGTACGGGTCGAAACCGGATCCATGAAAAATACAATTCAGGTCGGTGACTACTTGTTGGTTAACAAGTTTATGTTTGCTGATGGTGGTTCAACTGGAATTCCCTGGTTGCCTACCCGCAATATTCGCCGGGGTGACATCGTGATTTTCAAGTTTCCAAAAGATCCCAATGTGAATTATGTCAAACGAGTGGTAGGGTTGCCCGGAGAAACCATTGAGATTCGTGGAAATCGGGTTTTTATCAACGGACAGGAGTTAGCCGAGGTCAGGTTTACCATCAATATTGAGTCTGACCGGCTCAATCGAACCGCGCCGCTTCAAATTCTGGCTGAACTCCCGCCTCTGGATGTGGGACCCAATGCCTTAACTTCACCCACTCCGTACAACGTGTATTATGGTCCGCAATCCAATGATCCAACTGACCCAGGTAACCGGCAAGTGGTTGATGAACTTCTGGATACGGCTGTTTATGGCGTGGGGAGCCCCTATAAAATTCCACCTGACCAGTTCTTTTGTCTTGGGGATAATCGTGATAATAGTGAAGATAGCCGGCAGTGGGGGGGCGTCCCTCGAAAAAACATCATTGGTGCCCCAATGTGGATTTTGTATTCAATTCGTGCTGACGATAATCAAACCGGGTCCTCGAATTTTCTGATAGATGTGCTGTTAAATTCAAAATGGGATCGTTTCGGGACCCGGATCCGGTGAAAGGAAGGTTTGGTATGTCTACGGCTGAACCACCGTTGCCTCCACAGGTCCCTCCAACCATCAGAATCGCCAAAACCCATCAGCCAACCAGCCGACCACGATCAAGTCGGTTGATTTGGAAAGTTGGCGTGGTACTGGTCGTGTTCCTTGGGTTGGTGGTGCTGGTGGTTATTTTTCCCTCTGTGATTCCAACAGGGGCCACAAAATCAAGGCTTGAACAAAAACTGGGAATTTTAACCGGGCGCAATACCCGGATTGGGACCGTTTCCATCAAGTCGGTTTTGTTTCCGACGCTGGTTTTGGAGCGGGTTGAAATGGATGACGACCCGGCATTCCAAAAGGGTTCTTTCTTGCTAGTCCGGCGTCTGGAAACCAGAGTTCCCCTCAGCGGGCTTTGGGGGGCTAGCCTTGAGATTTCCCAGATCAAAGTTGAAGGGGCACAACTCAATCTGGTTCATCGCCTTGATGGTGAATGGAACTGGTCTACCTTGCGAATTCTCACACCAAATCCACTGGCTGCCAGTGACCACCCCTCCCGAACCCCTCGCTCCTGGATTGACCTCCCCTCGGTTCAGGCAAGCAACCAGTCCCACACCGGGGCACTGGTCTTGCTCGACATTCCATTTGAAGTTGAGAAGATTCAGGTGTTTGACTCATCTTTTATTGTCAATTCTGAAAGTAAGAAGGAACCTGAAGCCACAGAGGAACCCCCTCCCAAATCTAGTTCCGGGACCACCACCACTGATGCCCGGCCAGGCATTGAGTCCAATATCTTCCGGTGTACCAATATCAGCACCGAAGGCGTCTTTTCAAAAAATCGGCTCGCTTGCCGATCATTGATGGCGTCATTAGCCAACGGAACCTATCAAGGGGAGCTGGCGATTGACCTTTTGCCC
Source organism: Acidobacteriota bacterium (assembly GCA_016208495.1). Classification (NCBI taxonomy): domain Bacteria; kingdom Pseudomonadati; phylum Acidobacteriota; species Acidobacteriota bacterium. Next base: position 26,636 of record JACQXX010000103.1, read on the forward strand.
CGAACGTTTCAATTTGAAGTCAAAGGTTCGCTCAAAGGAGCGGAAATGAAGGAAATCCTCAATGCCCTCAGTACCAAACCTGTTGTCACCGGTGCCGTCAGTGGTGATTTTCGGCTTCGGGGAAAATTTGCCGAGAAAACCGACGTCAGCCGATCACTAGAGGGTGAAGGAAAGTTGGAATTACGGGATGGGACTTTCCCGACCATTCGAATTGGCGAATTTTCAAAAAAAGAGGCACCACAACTTCCTGTTCCATCAGGATTTCCATTTCCAATCCCTAAACTACCATTTCCCCAACAACTTCCAGCCCCTGACCAGTCTCCCCCATCGGAATCTCTCCAGTTGGCTGCAGGGAAACCCAAAAGCAAAAAGTCGCCAACCGAATGGAAAACTGGTGTTGCCCCAGGGCCAACTCAACCTGAGGGAACACGTTTTGAACTGTTGACCTGTAGTTTCACGATTGATCCTGAAAAGTTTCAGGCAAAAGAATTGATGTGCAATACCAAAGAAAAAACAGAGGTCGCTGGCCACGGCACCATCTTTTTTCGGGGAAGTGTCACCACGGTTGATTTTCAACTCAAAGCAACCATGACGGCTGAAATGGCTGCCAAACTGCAAAAATCACGACCGGTTGCGTCGGTGATTTCAACTTTGTTGAGTCAAGGGAAAACAGTTCGTCTCCCGCTCAAGGTCACCGGAGATATTCGTCACCCGGATGTTGAAGTTGATTATGTTGGGTTTGTCCGGCCAGGAGACTCCCAAAAGGAGGGAGAGTCAAACAAGCTCCCGATACCAGATTCGCTCTCGTTACCCTTTTAGAGCAGGGCTGAACAAACCGGGGCTGAAGAAAGTGGGCTTGGGGCTGAAGAAAGTGGGCTGAAGATTCGCAAGCTCAGGGCTGAAGAAATTGGGTTTAATACCCTGAGCCCGAAGTCTTCAGCCCAATGTCTTCAACCCGATATCTTCAGCATTTGAAGAAATCGTTGGAGGATCCCGCCGCCACTAGACGTTGATTTTGAAACCTCGGATTGGGCCTGTTCTAACGGAGTGCCAGTTTCAAGTGCCGTGATCAGGTCAATTACTTCGTTGTTGTTTGGAAAACGTCCAAGACGTCGTTTGGAAAAGATCAATTCATCATCGCGGTAGACTTCAAAAATCCCGCCTGAAAGTTTGACCAGGGTTGCCGTAACACCAAATTTTGCTTTAAGTTCTTCTGCCAACCTGACAGCTTTGGGATAGTACCCTCAAGACCCACAGTATTCGACTTTGAGTTTCATGGAAAATTACCTCGAAATGTAAAATGGTTGTGAATGATTTTCCGGGAAAGTGATTGAAACCATTCCAACTATAGCACTTCTTTTGAATGTGAGGAGTTGAAATTGCCGTGACCGCACCAATTAAGATTGTGACGGAAAGTCAATTATCCAATGCCGAGTTTCTGGAACGCTATGCCCGTGAAGGATGCATCGGGTTAGCTGGCGGGCCATCGCTGGTTGATAAAGCCATTCGCCGGGCACAACGCCGACAACGCCCGGATCGAAGCTGGAGCGAGTGGGGGCATGCCTTCTTTTTTCAAGGCCGGCGACTGGATGGCCACCATTGGGTGATCGAATCAGACCTGGAATTCCATCGCCGAAACATCCGGCTTGGGGTTCAGGAAAATCGAATTACCAAATACCATGACGAAGAGTACTTTCAGTCACTGGCCATTCTGGATTTTCATTTGGAACCCGCCCAAATCAGTACCTTGATTTCAAGCGGGTTGGAACTGGTGGCAACCAATACCAAATATTCGCTGCGCGAAATCCTTGGTACCTACCTGGCCTTACATAACATCGGCGGGCGAGCCACCGCCAACCGCATGCAGAAAGAGCGCTCGCTCTTTTGCTCAGCTTTTGTCCGGCATTTGTTCTCGAAAGTCGGCATTGATATTGCCCCCCAGGTCCATGAAAAGCACACCACTCCGGAAGATATTGCTCAAACCACTATCCCCCATACTCTGTATCTTTTGCGTCGTGAGGTCGCAAGCCTGAAAGATTGAATTGGGTTGCTTGATTCATGGTTCAATTTTCGAGGCGGGTTGTGGTACTCTCTGCCGCAATTCAAATCACCAGCTTTTCCACTCGTTCAACCGTTTTATGGCGACTTGCCTGCCTGCCTGGGGTGAACCTTTTGGTTCCTTCAGTGTCCAGTGGAAGCTGTGTCAATCTTTCAATGCGTGAGGATTACCCATGGAAGACACTTCTGCTCAGCTTGCCCATGAACCCAAAAGCGAAGCCTTTAGCCGCGAGGAACGGATTTTATTTTGTCGGGCTGTCGCCAATATGATTACGGCGGATCATCAGGTTTCCGAAGAGGAGCGCGCTTACCTGTCCGGGTTAGTTCGTGAAACCGGTTTGTCGTTGCTCGATGAAGATGTGACCCTTTCGATTGAATCTGAACTCAGGTCGCCGACTCCCCTGGCTGATTTAGTGCAACCGATCAAAAGCCCGGAATTGCGCCGGACCCTGTATCGGGCCGTTGTCGAAGTCGCCCTCTGTGATCGCACGCTCGTGAAGGAAGAAGAGGATCATCTGGCCAAATTAGCCGAACTCTTTGAACTGGATCCTCAGGCCGCTCGGGAATTGATTCAGTGGACGCTTGACAGTTTGGAACTCGAAAAACGCGAATCGGACATTCTGGCCAGACTGTAACCGGTGCCGGAAAATCAATTTGAAGAAAAAGCGAAAGAGCATCCGGGATGATACCCTGGATGCTCTTTTGCTTTGTTCTTTGGTCGTTTGAAGGAGGAATTAGGGACCCAGAAGAAAATAAAGTCCCAATGATCCAGGGTTCAGGGTTCAGGGTTCAGGATTTGAGGCGATGAAGCAACGGGTTCCGCTCAAGATGAGTACCAGGAAACCGGCGGTTACGGCTCAAGTTGGATTAGCCTACCCTGAACCCTGAACCCTGAACCCTGAACCCTGGTGGTATGATATTTCCATCCGACTCCCTTAGACGGTGAAGGAACTGCCGCAGCCGCAGCTTCCAGCCGCGTTGGGGTTGCGGAACGTAAATCCAGAACCCATGACACTTGTCACATAATCAATTTCCACACCTTCCAAATATTGTTCGCTAAATGGATCGATGAAAACTCGTAATCCATTGGAATCAAAAATGTTATCGCCATCGCGTGGGGCTTCTTCAACATCCAGAGCGTATTGGAAGCCTGAGCAGCCTCCGGGCATTACGCGTACACGCAAACCCCCCTCTGTGCCAAGGCCCTCATCCGCAATAAATTTTTTCACTTCAGTGATTGCTTTAGGAGTCAGCGTCAGTTGCATTGCTATCTTTTTCTCACTTTCTGGAATTAGTTAAGGTTTATGTTGAAAATAGTTCTACCTTTGACCGTTGAGCTTGTCAACTCGTGCTTGGAGACAAGAAGGCGAATGAAGAATTGAGAATGAAGAATTGAAAAAAGCGAGTTTAGCCGCTTTATTTCTACACTCTACATTCTCAATTCTTTATTCACTTGTCTTCAGCCCCAAGCCCTCGGCCCCAACTCTCATCGGGCCATCAAGGCTTCAATTTCATCAATCAACTTCGGGACACCAGCCGTCAGGATTTCATTGCCCGTTTCAGTGACCACCACATCATCTTCGATGCGGATACCAATTCCCAGGTATTCGGCAGGCACTCCTTCCAATGAAGTTTGGAAGTAGAGTCCTGGTTCGACCGTGACGACCATTCCCGGCTCAAAGATGCGCGAGACATAGTCGTCTTCCTGTTCGACCACATAGCTCGACGCATCATGCACATCGCTTCCAAGCCAGTGCCCGGCGCGGTGCATATAGAACTTCATATAGGATTTGTCTTCCAGGTTTTTCTCAACTGTCCCTTCCAGCAAACCAAGCTTGAGGAGTTCTTCAACCAGTACTTCGGTGGCTTTGTTATGGTAGTCAATAAAACGGTTTCCCGGTTTGACCATGTCAATTGAAGCCAGTTGGGATTTCAGAACGGCTTCATAGATTTTGCGCTGCGGGTCGATAAATTTCCCGTTGACCGGGAATGTCCGGGTGATGTCCGAAGCGTAATAGCCATATTCACAACCCGCATCAATCAACAGCAGATCGCCGTCTTCCATCAGCCGATCATTGGTGTTGTAGTGCAAAATCGTGGCATTAGCGCCCGATCCAATGATGCTTGTATAGGCCGGACCCAGCGCGCCACGCCGCCGAAAGACATATTCAATCACGGCTTCGATTTCAAATTCATATTTGCCTGGGGCCGTTGCCAGCATGGCTTCACAGTGAGCTTCGGCGGCAATTTCACCAGCAATTCGCATCCGATTCAGTTCCGATGGATCTTTCCGGAGGCGCATTTCGCCAAGCAGGCATCCCGTGTCGCGAATCGTATCCGGTGCATGCCCACTTCGATGTGATCGCCACCGGGCAGCTTTCATGGCGTTGAAAATATGCTGGTTGAAGACTTCATCGCGGCTAAACCGGTAGTACAGGGTCTGGCCATTGTTGAGGTATTCGGCAATTTTGGATGAAAACTCACTGATGGGAAAAGCGACATCCGCCCCATATCGGTTCACTGCGCCTTCAAGCCCGGCCCGGAAGCCATCCCATGTTTCGCGTTCGGGGTCGCGAGGTCTGACAAACATCACGAATTTGTGTTCCGGATGATCATTGGTCAACACCAGGACGGTTTCAGGTTCATCAAATCCGGTCAGGTAATACACATCGCTGTCTGGGCGATAGCGATAATTCAAATCGTGGGTTCGGTGGGCTTCAGGTGGGCTAAAAAGCACCAGCGTATTTCGGCCTAATCGTTCCAAAACCTGCGCCCGGCGGGCTTTGTACAGATCGGCATCAAACGCAACCGGAGCGTGAACTCCGCCTTTGGTGCGTTGTTTGGGTGAAGAGACACTTGCGCTGGATGGTTGTGGCGTCATGCAATACCTCGCGTGATCTGGATTGATAAGAAGATGAAAAATTCACACGCACTATATCACTGGCGTCAGGAAAACGGCTACCTTGGAAAAGTTCCTGGTTGGAAAGGTCTTTGGAAAAGGAATTGCTTTTGCTGATAGCATTGTAATTGGGCGAAGGGCTGAGGGCTGGGGGCTTGGGGTTGAGATTCAAGCATTTCAGTGCAAAATCAAAATACACGGACCCAAAACCAAAACCCAGGAGTCAAATACTCATTTCAAAAGAGAAAGCGGAAATCCATATGGTACAACTTGTTACAGGTGGAGCGGGTTTTATTGGGAGTCATATTGTCGAGGCATTGCTGGGGCGTGGGTATCAGGTGCGGGTGGTGGATTCGCTTGTCACCGGGCACAAGGAAAATCTGGCCGGATTTCTGAAAGATATTGAGTTTATCGAAGGCGATTTAGCTGATCCGGAAGTTGCCGCCCGTGCTGTTCAGGGGGTGGAATGTGTGTTTCACGAAGCAGCAATCCCCAGTGTTCCGCGCTCGGTGCGCAACCCGCTCCAGACCCAGCGGTCAGGTGAAATTTCGACGTTGAACCTGCTTGACGCTGCGGTGCGAGTTGGTGTGCGAAGGGTGATTTTTGCGGCTTCCTCCAGTGCCTATGGCAACACCGAAGTGTTACCCAAAGTCGAAACCATGCCGCCGCGTCCGTTGAGCCCGTATGCCGCCAGTAAAATTGCCGGAGAAGGCTACATGTCGGCTTTTGCGGCATGTCATGATCTCGACACGGTTTCGCTCCGCTATTTTAATGTCTTTGGACCGCGACAAGATCCAACCAGCCAGTATTCGGGTGTGATTGCCAAATTCACCGACATCATGCCACGTGGCATCCGTCCAGTGATTTTTGGAGACGGCGAACAATCCCGTGATTTCTGCTTCGTCAAAAATGTCGTCCACGCCAATTCGCTCGCAATGGATTGCCCCGAACGGTTAGGTGGAGAAGTCATCAACATCGGCTGTGGTGGCCGCATTACCTTAAATGAACTGGTTGTCATCCTGAACCGGATTTTTGGAACCGATCACACGCCGATTTATGAATCAACCCGGGCGGGTGACGTCCGCCATTCGCTGGCATCAATTGCCAAAGCCAAAGCGCTGATTGGATATGAGCCGCTGATTCAGGTTGAGGAAGGGCTGAGGCGGACAATTGAGTATCAGATACCTCAGTGAAAATGGTGTAAAATCTGAGGGGAAATATAACCAACCAGCGAATAAGTGGTTTTCTGTCCGAAAAAGTGATTATACTTTCTGTATCTGATTGATTCTTAAAAATTTCTTCAAGCAATGATGATAGGGATTGACAGTTAAAAATAAATTGTCAATGATTGGGTTTATCCAGATCCCATCTGGATTCTTCTTGCTTTCATTTTCAAAATCAAAACCAAACTTGTTGAGGTGCACGAAACGATTGTTGTGTGCCTACGTGTCATTCTCACACCTCAGAAGTAAGGATCAGAGGATATGGTGGATGAGTCAGTCCTGCTTGAAACTTTGAATCAGCTTACTGAAGTTCAACTGCATGGGATCATTGTGTCAGTTGGCATGCCCCAATCTGAACAGCGCGGTTCTTCTGCTCAGAAGGGAGAAAGAGTGATTGCCTTATTGAATTGGGCGAAAAGTCCGAATGGGTGTGGATTGGGGAAAATTGAAGCTGAACTGAAAAAGCTTGTCTCCTCACCAAAAGAAACCTCACCCCGAGTTCCCCCTGAACCACGCCGTCACTTTTTGTTGATTGAAATTCCTCCCCCTATGTCTCCACGGAGAAAATATCCAGATCAAATAGAGTTTTGGTTCTTTCACGATGATGAGCCTGGATTGAGCGATATAAGGCCCTGTGAACCTTCACTGAAAGGTGTTCAAGCTGCGGTAATTGGACTTTTGAATCAACTTTTAGCTGGGGATTTGAAAACAAAGGTAAATGTTCAAAATTTATTTCTGGAGTTTCTCATTCCTATTCAATACTTCTCCTGGGGAATTGATCAATGGTCGTATCGAGAGGCTGAATTGGGAGCTTATCATTCCGTCGTTCTCCGCTGGCGTGATAGAACAACGGCCAAACAGAACCCCGAAGGTTGTCAGGTTTGGAGCACGGTTGCGAACAAAATTAAAACTTGCCCTGAGTTGTGCCAAACTCCAACTGTGTTTTGGCTTCCAGATGAACACTTTTCGTCACCAAAAAAACTGGTTGTCCACCTCGTTCAAAAACTTTATGGAGCATGCGTCGGGTTTTCGGTAGTTCCAGATCTGACAAAAGAGTCAGTTGAAGGGAAGCTGCTTCTCACCTGTCTTCAAAATGGCGTTCCGTTTGCCCTTTGGTCACGGGAACAAAAAGATTGGGTTGTTTTCAGAGAGCATCTTGGAGAACTTGTGAAAGGCGGTACATTGGAGGAACTTCCGCTCCGAATCCGTGAGTTGCGTGAAAATGCGATGGACAATCCAACTCATCATGGATCCGCATTGACATTCTTATGGGACGATCCACGACGAAATCCCATGGCCCATAAATTTATCCCGTTCAGGTAAGGAAGCGCATTATGCAACACGACTGGAAGATATTTACCGGCAGTGGTCACCCTACGGACGCCATCAATCGCCTCCCGGAGCCGCCACCGTGGCGACAGTTCAAAGGCAAAGTCGTCAAAGAGCGAAACTTCCCAAAAACAGAAAAATCAGTTTCATCTGAACTGATTGAGCGAGGCAAAACATTTCTGGCAAACGATCAGATAGTTGAAATGGTCAATGCGGCGTTGTATCTGCGCCGACCCTTGCTGGTGACCGGGAAGCCCGGTACTGGAAAATCTTCGCTCATTTATCGGGTCGCCTACGAACTGATGCTGGGCGAAGTGCTTGAATGGCCGATTACATCAAGAACAACGCTCCAACAGGGGCTGTATCAGTACGATGCCATTGGACGGCTCCAGGAGTCGCAACTCAAAGGGCAAACACCTGACATTGGTAAGTACCTCAAACTTGGGGCGCTTGGGACGGCACTCCTTCCAACCGCTCGTCCCCGCGCTTTGCTGATTGACGAAATTGACAAAGCTGACCTGGATCTTCCGAATGACCTGCTGAACATTTTTGAAAAGGGTGAATTTCGGATTCCTGAACTTGAACGACTTGACCAGCAAACTGTCGAAATCAGAGACCAGACTGGTGAACTCTTCCCCATTACAAACGGGTACATCCGATGTTCTCAATTTCCATTTGTCGTTATGACCAGCAATGGAGAGCGCGATTTCCCGGCGCCGCTTTTGCGTCGGTGTCTGCAATTGACTCTCGGAGAACCGGATTTAAACCAGTTGGAACTCATTGTTGAAGCGCATCTCGGTGCGAACATTGCCCGTGAATCAAGGGTTCATATTCAAACCTTCTTAAATCAACGGGATACCGAAGCTCTGGCAACGGATCAACTTTTAAATGCCTTGTTTCTGGTCATTGGAAGATCCGGGATTCAGGAAGCGGACCGACCACGATTGATCAAAGAGTTGTTTCAATCACTGACAACTATGGAAACACCATGAATGCCAGTTAAGGGTTTGAAGCAGTTTTGGCTCTCAACCTACGAAGTAGGTGATGGCTTGTAGCCCAGGGCGAGTCTTCGAGCCCTGGGAACCTGATTTTTCCTCATTTTTCCCTGCCCGACCAGCCGCCGTCATAGGCGGCGGCTGGTCGGGCAGGGGTGGGAGACAACGTTTTCCCAGGGTTGCACCCTGGGCTACATGCCTTCCGCCCAGTTCCTGGGCTCAAAACCACTTTTTTTCAACCCGTAATTCGCATCATGATCAAGCAGTTTATCTCCCTCTTAAATCAAACTGATCTCGACCTTGACTATCGCCAGATCGAAGAGGCCCTTTGGTTAAGCCAATTTAACCCAGAAGTGTCTGTGTTGGGGCGGAATGTAGAGCAACCTGATTTTCATAAAGTTTCTGCTTCGGAACAATCTTCAGTTAACAAATCTGAACAACTCAACCTTCAAACTGCTGCCACTCCGGAGAAACAACCGATTTTCCCATCTGGTTCACCTTCTCAAACCGGGAAAGCTCGTGTGTCAAAAGTTCGAGTGGCTGGCGCTCCTCCACTTCCGGAAGCCCCTGCCATCAGTCGTGCGTTGCGCCCGTTCTCACGTCGTTGCAACTCCCAGCAAACCCTTGTGTTTGATGAAGAAACCACCGTTTCTCAATCGGCTGAAGTCGGGTTTACTTTTCCTGCTTTCCAACCTGCAAAAGAACGCTGGTTTGAAGCCATTCTCGTTGTCGAGGACAGTCCTTCGATGGTTGTCTGGCAATCCACGATTCGAATGCTGGCTCAATTGCTGGGGCGTCATGGTGCTTTTCGTGATGTCCGGGTTTGGAAGTTCCAGATCCAGGAAAACAAAGTGCAATTGATTGATTCTTCAGGGATAGTACACGAACCCGGCATTCTTCGTGACCCGGCGGGACGGCGGTTGTTGATGATACTGACCGATGGGGTATCGGCGGCGTGGCAAAATGGGAATCTGTCCAACACGCTCATTGGTTGGGGAAGCCAAACCCCAGTTGTCATCTGCCAGATGCTTGGGGAATCATTGTGGAAATCAACCATTTTAGGCGAGCCGGATGTGATTGTGAGAACTGGTATACCGGGTGTCCCAAATAAAAGGCTTGAGGTTGAGCGCCCGTGGTGGGCAGAAGCATTTCACGCTCAGGAAACTGACCTTCCAAATCCAACCAAAAAACCCGTGCAACTGGCCATTCCAATTGTTTCGTTGAAACCAGAGTTAATCGAGGATTGGGCAAAGATGTTGATGGGGCAGGGGATTCCATACTCGGCAACGCTGGTTTCCGCTTCGCCAGGTACATCAAAAATTCAACCGCACGTTGAGCCTTTGGAAAGAATGAATCCAGAGGAATCCCTGGAGCGATTTCGGATGCTGGTCTCTTCTGAAACATATCGGCTGGCGGGCTATCTTTCCTGGATGCCGCTGACCTTGCCGGTTATTCAGTTGGTGCATTACCGAATGATTGCCAATTGCAAACAGGAGCAATTGGCCGAACTTCTGCTTGGAGGAATTCTCAAACGTCAAATACCTTCTGAACCAAAAGGCGAGGTGGAATATGAATTTGTTGATGGTGTAAGGGAACAGCTCCAATCAGAAGCAACAAATGATCTTGAACAGGTTTTGGCCTGTGTTTCCGCATATGTCGAGCATCAACTTGGAAAACCATTCGACTTTTTGGCCTGCATGATCCATCCACAAGGGAAAGAGTCCCTTCCAGCCATTGCCCGACCATTTGCCAGGATTTCAATTCCAGTTTTACGGCGGTTAGGGTTAACCCACCTGACTCTCAGTGATTTCGAAGAATTGCCACCACTTCCCCCAACCTTTACCAATAGCATCGGCATGGAATTTGTTTTGATTCCAGCCGGAAGTTTTCTGATGGGGTCACCAGAAACTGAAGCTGAACGTTATCTTGACGAAAGGCCACAGCACAAAGTCACGTTCAGCAAGCCTTTTTATCTGGGGAAATTCCAGGTGACCCAGGCACAATGGCAGGCAGTGATGGGAACCAATCCGTCATATTTCAAAGGGGACAACCTGCCGGTGGAGCAGGTATCGTGGAACGATTGCCAGGAATTTTTGAAAAGGTTAAATGCCAAACAGGATGGCTACAGCTACCGGTTACCGACTGAAGCCGAGTGGGAATATGCCTGTCGGGCAGGGACGAGGACGCCGTTTTCATTTGGGGAAACCATCACGACCGACCAGGTAAACTATAATGGAAATTATCCTTACGGAGATGCACCAAAAGGCGAGTATCGCGGAAACCCTACATCGGTCGGAAGCTTTCCACCTAACGCCTGGGGGCTCCACGATATGCATGGGAATACCTGGGAGTGGTGTCAGGATGTCTGGCACGACACCTATGACGATGCGCCAACGGATGGAAGTGCCTGGGAGGGTGAGTTTGATAACGAATATCGGATGATGCGAGGCGGTTCTTGGGGCAGCAGTGCCAGGCTCTGCCGGTCGGCGTTCCGCGACAGCTACTTCCCAGAGGGCGACGATAGGGTTAACAGTTTTCGGGTGGTTGCGGTGAGGACTCTAAATACTTAATGCACTTTTCAGAAAAAGTACAGAGTTCAAGCTTTAGCTTGCTTCTGGCTGAAGGATAGAACAATTTTAGTCGAATCAAGAGCTTGAACTCTGCGATGCTCCACTTTTTGCAAGCTAAGGGAGCGTTAAAAAACAACTTCCCATTTTTGGTTGAGGGCAGGTATTTGGATTGAGCATCCCGAAGGGCTGCAGTTCGGATAGCCGGTCGGTTGCGAGGCTTTGTGAGCTACCACCGGGAAAAGGTTGGTTCCCATCCCCCCGCGCGAGCCGCGCCCCTGCGGGGCGCGGCTCGCGCGGGGGAAAAAGAATCGGCCACCGGATCCGGTGGTAGGCCCAAAGCGGCCAACCAACCGGCTATCCGAACTGCAACGCTTCGCGGTGCAAAACCAAAACCTAGACGTGACAGGATGCCCGCGCTCCCAGGAATTTATTTTTTAACGCTCACTAAAGCTTGAACTCTGAACCGAAATCCGTAATCAGGACAGCGGTGTGTTGATATGCCAGCTTCGATCAATGTTTATTTAACCGTTCAAATTCTAAGTTATGCAACCGGGAGCGTCGTGTTTGTGATGCTTCTCGGGTATTTAAGAAAAGTTCAGCGACTGGGCGGGTGGACGACGTATGGGTTTGTAGCGGTTGTGCTGGGGCTGGTTTGGAATGTGGGAATCTTGATCAATCGGAGCGCGGGGCTGATGACCGGCAATAATACGTTGCCGGTCATTTTCTTATGTGCGGCGTTGGCCCACAGTGCCCTTGTCTGGCTGCCAACCGTTTTGTGGCTTGATCAGGGAACAGTCAGATGGCGGGCGAAATGGTATTTTTGGCTTCAATATTGGGTTAGTTTTCTCTCGGCCATCAGTGCCGGTTTGTTCACGGTTGGATATCTTCTTGGTATCATTGGCCCAATCTTTCGAGCCTGGGGAAACTGGTTGCTGGAAGCAACCGCTTATAGCCTTGTGCTGCATGTTCTTTTGGGCTGGATTCTGTTTCAAGGCAGGCCACACCAACCACCCCGCGAACTGATTTCCACTCGAATAGTTATGGCGCTGGGGTTGATCATGGCAATGAGTTTGTGGTTCAGAGCCCAGCCATCAGTATCACCCGAGTGGACATTGGCTGTTCGAACGGTCGCAGAACAATCAACCATTGTCGGTATCATTGTGTTGTTCAGCTTCCTGGCGCAATTTCGCTTTGCGGATGTTTTTGTGAAGTGGTGTCTGACGATCCTGGCGGCGGAAATTGTTGCTCTGGTTGCGGTTATGGTGGTTTTTGACCTGCTGAAGCCACATATTCGGAAACTTGTCATGTTTCCCAAGGCTGGAATCAGCATTACGGCTGTTTTTGTGGTGGCGGGGTTGTTGCTGGTTTTTCCGCGTATTTCCCGGTTCATTGACAGGGCGGCGGACCGATGGCTTTTTCATCGCCCTGACTATGGTGAACTTTTCAAGGAATTTACACTCAAATCAGCATCCGCATTAACTCAGATGGAGATTTTCAAAATTGCCGAAACGACCGTGAGCCGGGCGCTGGGAATTGAATCAGTTCGCATTGTCCTTCTTCATAAACCGCCTGGTTTCTGTTCCGAAATAGATCTTGGCGCCGAAAAGGTCGTAACGCTGTGGCCAGGTCACCCTCTGCAACGTGCCTTTGACGGGCTTGACCCTGAAGTCATCGTTCCAATGTGGGTGGGCGATAAGCTCCATAGTGTGATGGGGCTGGCTGCCGGGGAACGCCGCCGCCAGCTTCTGAGTGACGAAATCTCGTTTTTGACAACCATTGCCGAACGCCTCAGCCGCCGTCTTGAACAACTGAAATTTGACGAAGACCGTCGGCGGCAACACCTGCAGGAAACTCACTTGCAACAGTTGTTGATGGAAGCTGAAATCAGGGCCCTCCGGGCCCAGGTCAACCCGCATTTTCTGTTTAACACCCTCAATACAATTGCCGACCTGATTGCTGACGAACCCGAAAAAGCTGAACTGATGACCGAGCGACTGGCTGAAGTTTTTCGATATTGCCTCACCCAGGCCAGTCAACCCACGATATCACTGGGAAAGGAATTTGATTTTATTCGGGCCTACCTTGAAATTGAACAGGTCAGGTTTGGCTCCAGGTTAAGGGTGATACTGGAACTAAATCCCAGCCTGGCATACTTTCCAATTCCATCACTGTTGTTGCAACCTCTGGTTGAAAACGCTGTCAAACATGGACTGGCTCCAAAGACGGGGCCGATCAGTCTGTGCGTTCGCGCCCAAGACAATAGAGATTCAATCAGGTTACTGGTTGAAGATAATGGAGTTGGCCAGTACTCCGCGGCTGAATTTTTCTCCGGGGAGAGAAGTTCAATGCGTTCTGAATCGAGTGGTGTCGGGCTCCAACTGGTGACTGAACGGCTCCGTGCGCTGTATGGCGAATCGGCCTGGCTGTCGGTTGAAACAAAGGCTGGGACCGGAACCCGGATTACCGTGACGATTCCAAATCGAGTGAAGGCTGAGGTTTAGGATTTTTGATTCTTTTCGTGTATTTCGTGTATTTCGTGGTTAAAAATCGCCTGGAACTGTTGGTATAGCACTTATGAAACTCAAGACCATCGTCATAGATGATGAAGCCTCAGCCCGATCACGGCTGAAAAAATTGCTTTCCTCTCATCCGGAAATCGAGATTATCGGCGAAGCCGGGGATGGAATGGAAGCGGTCCAACAGGTTGAAGCATTGGGCCCGGATCTCATTTTCCTGGACATTCAAATGCCTGGGTTGAATGGATTTCAGGTCTTACAGGCCCTTTCCAACCCTCTTCCGCTGGTCATTTTTGCCACCGCCTATGATGCCTTTGCACTGGCGGCCTTTGAAGCCAATGCCGTTGGATATCTGCTCAAACCTATCAACCGTGAGCGGCTGGCTCACGCCATTGACCGCGCCCGCCGAATCTCCCAGGTCGAACCAGAAATGGATGCGGAACGCAAAAAAGTCCGCCAGGTTGTCTCTGATTCCGTCTCAACTTTCCCACGGCAAATTGTTGCCCGAAAACAAGATCGGTTTGTTTTGATTCCAACCAGCGACATTGTCCTGGTGATGATTGAAGACAGCGTCGTCAAAATCCAGACTGACTCAGCCCGGTTTCCAACCAATTACCGGCTGGTTGATTTGGAAAACCTCCTGCCTCAGCCTCCGTTTTTCCGAGCCCACCGGTCAGCATTTGTAAATATCGAAAAGGTGAAGGAAATCGCTCCCTTCTTTAAAAGTACCTTTCTGTTAACCCTCAATGATCGAGATGGGACGGTGGTGCAGGTCAGCGAGCGGCAGTCAAAACAGCTTCGGGCGCTTTTACAAGGGCTTTGACCACCAGGATTTGATGGTTATTTATCCGCGCTGGATTGGGTTTTTTCCGCGTTTGGTCCAATTTTCTCCCCTACCATACCCAGATTGTGGATGATTTGACTCCAAACCAGTCCGACAATGTCCAGCCTTCACTCTCACGTTTGAGTCCTCATCACTATGAAAAGATCCCTTATTGCCCTGATTGGGGTTTTGGGCCTGCTTTTGCCTTGCGGACTGGTCCTCCCTCGGTTTCAAAACCCCGGTTTCGCTCAATCGAAGCCAGTCCAATCGCCAGAACCAGATTCCGACGCCGATTTTGATCCAGATTTACCGGCCTGGTTACAGGGAAGGATAGATAAAGAAGACTTTCTCTTTCGGCGGTTTGAATATGTCGCCCAGATGCGTGGTTTACCGCATAGCCTTCCGTATGACCCCAGGATAAAAGCCATCGCTGAAATGAAGCGGGCTGAAGCCAGGATTGGCCGCAGGCAAGCCGAAGGTGCCTGGCGCGAAATTGGACCGGCGCCTATTCCAAATGGTTTTCTTCCAGGCGGTTTGGAATCAACCGTGAGTGGCCGGGTCAATGCGGTAGCGGTGCATCCGACAAATCCTGACATTGTCTATATTGGCACTGCTGCCGGCGGGCTGTTTCGTACATTGGATGGAGGAAAAACCTGGGTGGGACTCATGGAAGAAGCCCAAAGCCTTTCGATTGGTGCTATTTCCATTGCTCCTTCACAACCGACAACCGTGTATGTTGGAACCGGAGAACCGTTTTTACCAGGATTTTTCGGCGTTGGAGTTTACCGGATTGACACTGCCGAAACCAATCCGAAGTTGACTGGCCCTTTGAATCGGGACGGGTCTGGAACTGACATTATGAGCCGGAGTTCAGTCTCGAAAATCCTGGTTCATCCAACCAACCCAAACCATATTCTGGTGAGCACGGTGCCATCCGCCAGCGGCTTCAGTCGGTTTACCTTTCTGCCGCCAAATGGTATGGGATTGTTTCGCTCGCAAAATGCTGGTTCCGCCTTGCCGACGTTTTCCCGACTGGCGGTGCCAGGAAACGGATTGGCGCGACCCGTGACAGATATGGTGTATGAGCCTGGAAATCCAGACATTTTGATTTGCGCCGTGCAGAGTTTTAATTTTGTTCCAGATAGTGCAAGTGTTGGTGGAATCTGGCGTTCGACCAACGCCCAGGCTGACAATCCACGCTTCCAACAAATGGACCCCCTCACCGGCTTAAACCTGTATGTCAAATTGGCCGCGGTCAAAGTTGACACCGGTGTGACGATCCTGGCCGCAACCTCTGAACTCGACAGCGTCAAAGGCTGTGGAAGTGGTATTTTTGCCGGTCGCGGTGGGGTGCTCAGGCGTTCAACGGACAGCGGTGTAACCTGGTCGGAACCAATTACAGGCATTAGCGGGTATTGCGGCACCCAGTGTTTTTACAACATTGCCGTTGCCATGTCGCCGCTTGATCCAAAAGTGATCTATGTGGGAGGTCAAGGGCGGGCTGGACAGGTTGGAAATTGTGCCAGCATCACCTTTGCCAGATCCGGCGATGGTGCTACTTTCTTCCGCCGTGAACGCGGGTTGTATGCTGACACCCATGCGATTGAAGTTTCAGCCACAAACCCATCTATTGTTTACACTGGGGATGATGCCGGGATCTTCAAATCAACCAATGAAGGGATGACCTGGACCAGTTTAAATACCCCGGATCTATCCACCATTTTATTTCATACGGTTGCCTTACATCCAACCAATCGAAATTTCTGTATCGGCGGAACCCAGGATCTTGGGACGGAGTTTCGAAGGGCGGATGGTACGTGGATACAAACAGACAACTCTGATGGCGGGGCTGTGGCAATTGACCGCAATGTCCGCGATACCTCAAATGTCTTGATGTATCACACCTATTTTAATATTCGAAATAACATCATTGGCTTTCTCAGAGTGCGAACCACGGCCTGTGCTGAAAGTGCAAGCTGGGATTGGCGCGGATGCGGGATCCGGCAGTCAAACCAGGGATGCGCCAACGAAGCCATCGCGGCTGACAATGGAATCAATTGTAACGACAACACGTTTTTCTACGCACCAATGGAGTTGGGGCCAGGAAACCCGAACACCTTGTACTTCGGGACTGAGAAACTGTATCGGTCCACTGATGCGGGCGACACCATGACGGTCGTCGGTGGTCCATTTGGCCAGTTCTCTGGTTCGACCCTTGGAGTTCCAATTACAGCGATTGGAATTTCCCCAGTTGATGACAACCTGCGCGTGGTTGGACTCATTACTGGGAAGGTATTTCGTACCACGACGGGCTCAACCACGTTTGATGATATTTCGGGGCCAATTCCGGCTGGAACCTTTGTCACACAAACCATTATTGACCCAACGAATGACGATACGGCCTATGTTACCCTCAATGGTTATGGTCTGGCATTGGGGCAGCACATCTGGAAGACGACCAACCTGAGGGCTGGACGACCAACCTGGAAACCTTCTTCAATTGGAATTCCAGATGTTCCGGTCAATGATCTGGTGGTTGATCCAAAGAACCCACAAGAACTCTATGCGGCTACTGACATCGGGGTGTTTCGGTCGCTGGATGGCGGCAAAAACTGGGAACCTTTCAGCGCCGGGTTGCCGTGAGTTCCAGTCTTTAATGTGGCCCTCCACCCAACTTTCCGCTTTCTTCGCATTGCAACTCACGGACGTGGAATGTGGGATTGGCAGTTTCCGCGAGATCCCGACACTGCCGCTCCCGAAGTGCAGATTGTTTCACCAAATGGCGGGGAGGTGTTGACGCCTTCAAGTTCATTTGAAATCAAATGGACATCACAGGATGACTTTGAAGTCAAAAGTCAGGATGTGGCGCTCTCGACGGATGGCGGTACAACTTTTTCAACCGCGATTGCGACCGGATTGGGCGGCGCTGCCAGTTCCTTTGCCTGGACAGTTCCCGACATGGACACACAGCAAGGCCGCATTCGGGTAACCGCAATTGATGAAGCCGGTAATCAGGGCAGTGCGGGCAGTGCGGGAAATTTTTCAATCACTGGAAACCCGGATTTCTCACTGACCGCAACGCCATTGTCACAATCCATCACGGCTGGTGCCACTGCGGAATTTATGGTTTCAGCTACAGGTCGAAATGGCTTTAGTGGAACGATTGGGTTAGAGGCAGTGCTTGAGACTCCAGTGGCTGGGGTCGCCGTGCGATTGTCGTCAAATTCAGTGGAGACAGATGGCATTGCAACGTTGACGGTTGAAACAAGCCCGACAACGCCAGGCGGGACATTGACTGTTACCCTGAAGGCATCAGGCGGGCAACCTCTCATTGCTCGAACCACAGTCGTTTCAATTATGGTTCAGTCGCCTGATTTCGAACTTGGGTTTGATTCCAGTTCTATCACTTTGCGAAAAGGGGAAAAAATAAAGGTCGGGATAAAAATAAATCGCACGGCTGGTTTTTCAGGGGCTGTAACCGTGACACCGCCAGACACCAGGGCACAGAAACTTAAAATAACTCCGTCAACTCAATCCACCAGCGGCGCCAGTCTTGAATTTACAATCAAAGCCAAATCAGGTGCCACCGTTGGAACCTACCCGTTGACATTTTCCGGTCAGGACTCAACCGGGCGGACTCGGATGGCCACCCTGAATCTGGTTGTTCAGTAGCCCTGGCGAAAAATTGCCAGAAAAAACTATGGAGGGCGACTGAGTGCCCAACTCAGTCGTCCTCCACGGTAAGCTGACGATCCACGCTTTGAAGTTCGGGAAACTTCATTCGAGAAATTTCAAAGCGCTATTCAGTTTTTACTTCAACCTTGGTGCCTTTCTCAGTAACCACGACTGGCAGTGTGAGGGTTAAAATCCCATCCTTTAACGTCGCCTTTGCCTGGGCTGGGTCAACTTCCTTTGGAAGCGGAAGCGTGCGGAAAATGCGATTTGACCGATATTCGGTGTAAACCGTTTTTTCCTCTTCTTTCTTTTCCTCAGTCGTTTCGACCTTGCCGTCAACCATCAGGCTCAGGGGTTCGACGCTCACTTTCAGGTCTTCGGGTTTGAATCCAGGCACTTCGATTGTCACCTTCAGCGCGCCGTCGGCTTCTGTCATTTCAACCGGGGTCCTTCGCAACAATTCTGATTCCGCTCGGAACCAGTCCTCCCAATCATTGCCAAGGTTTGGTTCCCGATGGCTGAAAAGTTCAAAAGCACGATCAGCAATGGTCCGGTACATTTTTTCCATTTGCTCGAAAAGGTGCTCAGCTTTAACAAAAATTGGAAGCTCCGGCTTGGCTTCAACTTTTGTTTTTACAACTGCTTCGCTTTTCATACGACCTCCTTTTAGAAAACTATGGAGATGCACCGTCACAGAGTATTGAGGCTGTGCCTACGATTTTCTTTAGGGCAACCTGTGTGCCATTCTCAAAAAACCATTGAATCAGAATTACCAGTCTATCCAGAGAATACTATGTTCATGGCAAAGTAAAGTTTGTTTTTCAAAGAGTTAAATCAGGAATTCCCTCATTGAAAAAATAAGGGAAAAATTTGGAAAAAAGAAAAAACGAGCGTTGACCTGACTGGCACAGGTCTCTGATCTCATCGGGAATTTTGAGGCTCGGTGCGCATTATTTCCCGGTTAATTGGGAAATCTCACCCAGCCTCCGGAAATATTTTTGGAGTGCGCCGACGTGTCAGCACTTTCAATTTGAGCCTGGCCTGATGACATTGACTGAACATGGCGCGTGGAGTGCCACAGCCTCGGACACACTGCCCATCAAAAACCTGACCAGTCCGCGTTTTCCGTGTGATCCCAACACAATTAAATCGGCTTCCCACTGACTGGCTTCGTCCAAAATACGAACCTTGGCATCCCCTTCAAGCACATGGGCTGACACCTCATATTCAACTCCAGCCAGTTGACGTTGAGCGGCTGCCACCAGATCTTCAGCCATTTTCCGGTGTTCGGTCTGGATTCGACTGATTAAGTCAGACGGCAGAAACCCTGGGTCCGCCACTGGGACGCTTGGATCAAACACACTAACGACTCGAATTTGCGTTGGTGTCGGCCACGGGCGATATTTAATTGAATCAATGGCTTGAATGGCGGATTCTGAACCATCCGTTGCAACCAAAACTTTATATGGCTTGAGGCTGCCGTCATCGGTACCTGGCCTGCGGTCTCTGACCAGTTCGACTGAACAGGGAGCATTGCGCAGGACGGTTTGACAGGTACTCCCCAAGAAAAATCGCACCAGCCTCGAATGGCCGTGCGAACCCAGCACCAGGTAATTTGCCCTCCACTCTTTGACAT
Source organism: Acidobacteriota bacterium (assembly GCA_016208495.1). Lineage (NCBI taxonomy): Bacteria > Pseudomonadati > Acidobacteriota > Acidobacteriota bacterium. Next base: position 46,360 of record JACQXX010000103.1, read on the forward strand.
ATTCCAGGATTTCAGCCTGTGGGTAGCCTTCAGAAATGGTGGTTGAGGTGGTCAACCCCAGCCGTGAAAATTTAGCCGCCGCCCGGCTGACCAATCGTTCGGCTTCCTCGACCTGAAACCGGGTGACACTTTCAACGCCCGGTACTGATGGAATGAAGGCTTTGGTATCAACCACGGTCATAACACAGATTTCGGATTGTGCTGGCCAGGGGCGGGACAGAACCTGATGGATGACTGAATCAGACGATGGCGATGAATCAATGGCGACAAGTATTTTCATGGCTGCCTCTCCGCAAAACAAAATTTGAGAAATTATACCATTTTGGAATGAACCTATCGCATTACTGGAAGGCTAAATCATTGAAAAAATTGTATTTACCTGAACTCTGAACCTGATACCCTGAACCCCAAATGGTATTATTTGTACCGGCTGGTGAGGTCACTTGAGTACTGAACACTCACTCGGATGAAACTGTTGGAAAAGGAAGCCGCTCTGATGCTATAAAGACCGGTTTCTTTCCCACGTCACTTTCTGAGTGATGTCCTACCATACTGAGTGCATATCCTGTACCACAACCAGGAAATACTAGTCAACAGACTCGGCCATCAAGGGCCGAGCTTGAGTCGTCAAGCCACGACGCCATCCTGCCGGATGGCCCACCGTGGTTGCATTGGTTCAAGTTCCGGTTGACCAGACCCCCGTGCAAATCACGGGAACCGATTGGGAAGAATCGATAGGTACCTGCGGATGCCGCCTCAGTCCGCTGCGCTACGGTGACCGGTTAAACAGGCATGGGAGTCAGTGCCAGTGCCGGTCACGGCAAACCTTCCCAAATCCGGTCGAGAGGACGTCGAATCCGGTCGGCGGTCACAGTCAGACCGGTACGCACTACCCGACGCAAGTCGGTGCGTGACGTGAATCTTTCACATCACATCGAGGGCGGGAAGGATCCGTTCTTTCCGCTTTCGTCTCAACTCAAAAAGGAGCGGCGTTTCCTCCCGGCCCAGCCAGGACCGGGTCTCCACGCCGAAGATAGGATGAAACAATCACTTTCAGCACTGGTTTTTGATTTTGGCGGTACTTTAGATGGGCCAGGAATTGCCTGGTATGAACGGTTTTTTGTGTATGCCCAGGAATATGCACCGCACGTGACCTGGAAACAGTTTCTTCCCTTTGTAATCGAGGCCGGACGGGCACTGGCTCTCAATGAACGGGCACTCTCTCTGAGCCTCGAACAGACGGTTGAACATCTGGTCAGGCACGTGGTCAATCAACGCAACCCTGAACTGGAGGGGGTTGATGCCACCGAAATCACCAGCCGGTTTCTCCTTGATGCCCGGGCACATTTGGAACGAAGCCGCGAGGTGCTACAGGCATTGTCAACTGACTATCGGCTGGCCTGTATCAGCAATAACTGGGGCAATGCCAAAGGATGGTGTCAGGACCTTGGGTTTGACGAGTATTTTGAACTGGTGATTGATTCGACTCTGGTCAATGTCCGCAAACCGGATGCGAAGATCTTTCAGATTGCGCTTGAAAAAATGAATCTCCCCGCCGAAAAAACAGCCTATGTCGGAGATCAATTTGTCGCCGATGTGCTGGGCTCAAAGTCAGTGGGCATGATGTCGGTCTGGCTCCAAAGCAATCCTCCCAAGCCCTGTCCCGATGCGTCTAAAGTTGACTGGTGTATTACCCAAATTGAGGATTTGCTCGAATTGAAAGCAATGCCCAGATCTTCTTAAAACACCTGAAAATAGAATGCCATGCGAAAATTCTCGTTAAAAAATGTCAAACGGATTGTCATTAAAATTGGCAGCAGTGTCCTGGTTGATGCTGAAGCCGGGTTGAGCGAAGACGTGTTTGCGTCGCTGACCGCTCAGGTTTCTCACCTTCGGAAAGCCGGTAAAGAAGTCGTTTTGGTGTCCTCCGGCGCGATTGCCGCTGGCCGAGTCCGGCTGGGAATGACCGCCGGGCCCAAAACCATGCCCTATAAACAGGCGGCGGCGGCGGTTGGCCAGAGCCAGTTGATGCAGGCGTATGAACGTCACTTTGCCACTCACAACCTGCAGGCCGCACAGATTTTGCTGACCCAGGATGATCTGGTGGACCGTGGGCGATTTCTCAACGCCCGCAACACCGTTTTTGCACTGCTTGAACTTGGAGTCGTTCCGATCATCAATGAAAATGACACCGTGGTGGTCGAAGAAATCAAACTCGGTGACAATGATCGTCTGAGTTCACTGGTTACCAACTTAATTGACGCCGATTTACTGGTGATTTTATCGGATATTGAAGGACTCTTTGATTCCGATCCTAAAGCCAATCCCGAGGCAAAGTTGATTTCACAAGTTGAAAACCTGGACCGTCAAACTGCTTCATTGGCCGCTGAGACCAAAAGTGCGTTTGGAACAGGCGGGATGGTCACCAAATTGGAAGCAGCCAGAACGGCGTCGAGGTTTGGAATTCCAACTCTCCTGGCGCGTGGCCGAAGATCAAATTGCCTGATTGATTTGTTTGCTGGAAAGGCAATTGGCACCCTGTTTTTACCCAGTCAGGAAGCCCTGAGCAGCCGCAAACACTGGATTGCCTTTACCCTCACCCCGACGGGGCGGCTGGTTTTGGATGCCGGTGCCTGCCAGGCCGTCATTCGCGGAGGCAAAAGCCTGCTTCCATCGGGGATCCGCGCGGTTGAAGGGAATTTTGGTGCCGGTGAACCCGTGGCCTGTGTGGATGAGCAAGGCCAGGAAATCGCCCGTGGCTTGGTTTCATACTGTGCCGCCGATATTGATAAAATCAAAGGCGCCAAAACAGCGGAAATTGAAAACCGGCTGGGATATAAGCTCTATGACGAGGTTATTCACCGGAATGATTTGGTGTTGACGGTGCATTGAAAGGAAAGGATGAGGGATGAGGGATGAAAAAATCTTCCCATCTCGTTCATTTCGATTCAGAGAAAGAAAATGACTATCTCATTGACTATATTAGGCTTGAGTTCTTCATTCTTCATTCTTCATTCTTCATTCCGCCTTCATGACCTTGCCTCGAAAAACCACTTCGCAGTACTGTAAAAACACACATTTACAGCCACAATCATTTCACATTCACAATTTTAGTCGTGCATGTTGTTTCGTGAACATAAAGGAGGTCGGTCCATGTTTGCACGTTCCGTTTTGCTGCTGGGCCTCTGTGTTGCGCTCTTCCTCGGAATGCCTCGATTAATGGCCTCAACTCAGGAAGAAGACAGTCCCCGAGGTATTTTTGATACCCAAACCAAACAAGTTCCCTCTGGATTAACCAATGTTCGTCCTCGAACCGAAAAACCAAAACGCCAAAACCTGCCAGGTTCAAAGAAAAAAGACGTTGCCCCGGTCGCCAAATCAAATATGGTGGCGTTGAAGTACAGTGTGCTGGCTTCCGGCACCCAAACCCCTCCCGGATATGAAGTTGGCCGGAATTTAACCAAAATCCAGCCGGTTTCCGGGGAAAAGCCCTATGGTGTCACCAATCCACAACGCAATTTCCGCCAGGGTGACATTATCTTCTTGTGTTTTGAAGTATCGCAGGAAGGGTATTTGTATGTGATCAATCTTGGTTCCGACGGGGTTACCCGGTCATTGATTTACCCGGATCCTGGCAAACCCGCCCGAGTTCTGCCTGATGAACCAATGACCATTGGTCCATTGCGAATTGATCCTCCGGCTGGAACAGACAAGTTGACCGTGCTGTTTAGCAAAACCCGGATTTCTGCATTTGAAGATCCGAAACAGGACTTGAACAAAGTATTTCATCAAGAATTAAGCTCACGCACCTACACCACCATTGAGGAAGAAGAAATTTATCTTCCATCAAAGGAAATCCTGGCCATGTACTTTGCCAATAAGGGAGAGTTGCTCAAAGCTGAAATTGATGTTCGGCATTCTGAGTAACATTTGGCTCATCAATCTTTACCATGACGTTCAGGGTTCAAGCTGGCGGCAGCTTGAACCCCGAACCGATTTTTTTCTCCCTCTCTCCCCCAGACCCATGTTGATTGATCCACGCCAATCCCCTTGACCTTTTCTGTCGCTTGCATGTCATCAAACTCCTTTGAACTAAAACCAAATGAAAAGCTAGGTGACCGCTATGTCATCCAGGCCAAGCTCGGCGAAGGGGGCATGGGAACGGTCTATCGAGCCATGGATGAGCGGAATTTAAACCGCCCGGTTGCCATCAAACTCATCAACGCGAAAGCCAATCAACGCTTTGCCGTCAAAGCCCGCCAACGATTGCTGAGAGAACGTGAAGCCTACCTGCGCATCACCCATCCCAATGTCGTTCAGGTCATTGATAGCGGAGTCACCGATGATGGGAATTTATTCTTAGTTCAAGAATACATTGCGGGCGAATCGCTGGATAAACTGGTGCGGCGCAAGGGGCAACTTCCAAAAAATGAAATTCTGTCAATGGTCGGCCAAATGAGCAGTGCGCTGGAGGCAATTCATAGTGAAGGGGTTCTTCATCGTGACTTAAAGCCGACTAATATCATGCTCCAAAATCTTTCCGGAGGCGGGAAGCAGGTCAAAATCATTGATTTAGGGATTGCCCGAGTTGAAGATTCAGTAATTGAAGACTCCCTTACCGTCGAAGGGGCCAGCATTGGAACACCCTGGTATTCTTCTCCAGAGCAATTAACCGGTGCCGTTGCCACCCCACTGGTTGATTTATGGGCGCTGGCCGTGATTGCGTACCAGCTTGTGACCGGAGTGGCTCCGTTTCGCGAACCGACGATTGTACTGCTGGTGCGCAGGCAGCTTTCAGGCCCAATTTCACCAAAACAGCTTCGTCCTGATCTGCCGGAAGCCGTCAGTACGGTGTTGATGAAGGCACTCAGTTATGAACCCAGCAAGCGGTATCAAACAGTCCGTGAATTTTCAACCGCCTTAACCCTTGCCTTTGCTGGGAGTTCGGGAACCCAAACCAGCAACCAGCCTGGACTGAACCCGATTGAGGTGGTTGAAGAAGTCGAAAAAGATACTGACCCAACCCTGGCGCCCGCCAGCAAAAAAGAAGCTGAAGCGGCCAAAATTGCTCAAATTGCGGCACTCCGCGAGACGGTTGAAAAACCGCTGTCTGTCCCTGCAAATCAAGAAGTGGTTCAGGCTGGTGAACTTTCAATTCGTCAAGATAGTTCCCAACCCGCCATCTCCAGTTTGGGCGGAGCAACCCCCCAAAGCGGTCTAGCTGTGCCGAGTCAGATTGTTGTTTCACCCTCGCAAATCCAGGTTCAAGTTGTGCTTCCAACTCCGTCCTGGCGGCATCCTCGCATCTGGTTCTTCGTTATTGCCGTGGTGGCTGTGATTGGGGTGGTGGTATGGCTGGGCAAACAACCGGAGCCAGTCCCCAAACCCGCCGTTATCAAGGGAACTGGAACCGATCCAGTCCAAAATCCGACCGGCACCACGGCCTCAACCCGACTGAGTTATTCGCTGGTGGTTGACGATCAGCGGGGAACTCCATTTAATGCTTCAGGTCGCGAAATTTATCGTTCGGGTGATTCATTCAAATTTATTGTTGAGACGATGGAAACAGGCCATTTTTATTTACTCAATGAATCCACCAGTGGCGAACTGGTTCAGCTTTTTCCAGCTCCTCATTTAAATCAGGAAAACTCAATCATCCAGGCCAATCAGAAACTTTCACTTCCTCAGGAGTGGTACCAGTTTGACAAATCGGTTGGCGCTGAACGGCTGGTTTTGATCTTTTCGCGGAAACCAGTGGAACTGCTCGAAAAGTTACAATCCAAAAAACTCGCAACACCCCAGGGAATCATCGCTCCGAATCAATCGCGCCAAATTCGAGAATGGATTAAGTCCAATCAGGCTGAAAATAAACAGGAAAACTTCGATTTTGAAACCAGGCTGGAGTCACCGAAAGATCCGCTCGTGGCCCAGATCACGCTCCAGCATCGGTAAGTGACAAGGGGACAAAGGGGACAAGGGGACAGGTGACCAGATGACAGGGTGACAGAGTGACAAGGTGACAAGGTGACAAGTGGATTTTCTTCATCCCTCATCCCTCATCCCTCATCCCTTAAAGAACCCGACCCCCTCACTTCCGATTCTGCAGGATCTTCAGAAATGAGCGGCTTCGAAGCTCCTCGTGGGAAAGTCCAGTTCGTTCAATGGTTTCGGCTTCTGTAAGTGCCCCGCAGTTGATCGCCCGGAGGAAAAAATTTAGCAATCCTTGACCCGTGGCCGCATCGTCAAAAACATCTCTCACCCGTGTCGCCTGGGCTGCTTTGTGAACAAAATTCCGCAATCGTTCCGCCGCCGGGTCAAGCCCTTCAAAGAAAAACAGATAGGTCGCCGCATATCGGATCGGCAATTGCGCCGGATGCAAATCCCAACCCTGATAAAACCCGCTTTTGAGTCCGTGGTAAATGTTGTCAAAGTGGAGTTTCCACGCCCGGTGAACTGTTCGCCGATTTTCCATCATCTGCTCGGGCGTGAGAAGTTGACCAGCACTGGCGCGATGCGGCGGGATAGGCATGACATTGGTTGCCCCATCCACGATCCACACTCCAGTTCCTGAAAATCCAACCTGCATTAGTTGTCGGGCAAAATCACAGGCTGGATGTTGGAGCGATTGATACGTTGACGTGATATTGCAGCCAGCGGTGTAGTCATAGGCACCAAAATGGGCTGCGAGACACCGCCCATTGGCGGCATTGAGTAATCTGGGAGGGACAAACCGACCCTGAGCGTCAAACAAAGATTGGGTGGTTTCAATCATGATTTCGATCTTAATCGCACCCGAAGGGAGCCCAAGGCGTGTTTCAAGCTGGTCAAGCAACTGAACCAGTACCGTAACCTGTTCTGGGATAGTCACTTTCGGCAAAGTTACACAAAAGTTCTCAGGCAACTGGCCGTTTGTTTCCTGGGAGAGAGTGGTCAAAAACAGATCGAGGGTTCTGATGGCCCGGCTCTGCATTTCGGGACTCAATGCCTTGACGCGAAAGCCAGTGAAGGGTGGAAGTGATTGAGTCTGAATTCCCCTGGCCAGTTCCCTGGCTGCTGCCACGACGTGCCCATCTTCTTCTTCGTCCGAACGGATTCCATAGCCGTCCTCAAAATCAATCCGATAATCTTCAACTGGCTCGCGTCGAAGTTTCTCAACCACCCGGTTGTAGATCAAATCAAGTACATCTTTTTTGAGTGTCAGACCAAGTGCCTCACCCAACTGACCACTTTCCGGAGCAAATTGTTCGAGTGAAGCCAGGGCCAGTTTCCCGAGTTTTGAGGCGGCTTCAGCTTTGAATAAATGCCCTCCCCCATAAACCGAATGAACTGGCTGCCGGTGGCCCGATTCACCAGGAAAATGTCGGGCAAGGGTGTGATTGGCCTGGTTGAGCTGGGTCAAATGCTGGGCAAGAGAATCAGATGAAAGCGTGAGGTTCATGGCGTGCCTGTAAGTCCTGAAAGTGTGGTGCGCAATTTTCAGTGTGAAAGAAATATCCAAAGTACCTTCCCTGAAGTAGTATGCCTCTGGCTCAGGTGAACAATTTTGGATGGAGGTAAATGATGAAGACCATTCTTAAGGTAATTATCTTCCTGATTTTATTGATGATCGGTGTTGGGCTGTTATTTAAGTTGCTTGGATTTGTGGTTTGGCTTGCGGCGGTTGCGGGAATGATTGCGTTGATTGCCGGGTTGTTGTACGTGCTTTTTGGGCCGAATGTCAATTCACAACCCAACCAAATTGAATCCCAAACGACACCTGATGCGGACAGTGTCCAGTCCGAACTCCACCGCCGCCAGCGGGAAATTGAAAACCAGCGAAAAAATCAGTAACGACCTGGCTGGCGTTCTTCATTTTCCCGGTACTTCAATCTAAACTTTCTAACCTTCTCATTTTGTTGGATTTATATGAATCGAATATTGTTGATGCTTTCAACCTGGGTGGTTGTCTTGTCGCTCAGTTTTTCTCTCCTGATTCCGGTACAGGCACACCACAAAATCCCTCTTTTGATAAACCCAATGAACAAAAACGTGCTTCGACATCAAAGCAAAACGGCTCAACTACGAAAATTTGGACCTGTCCGGGCTCCGGAACTGAGTGGCGGCATAAGCTGGTTAAATACAGCACAACCTCTTTCATTAGAGAAACTTCGCGGCAAAGTCGTGCTCCTTGATTTTTGGACGTTCTGTTGCATTAACTGTATGCACATTCTGCCTGACTTGCGAAAGCTCGAAGAAACCTTTCCCAATGAACTGGTCGTGATTGGCGTCCACTCGGCCAAATTCACCAATGAAAAAGAATCAGAAAGTATTCGACAGGCAATTTTGCGATATGAAATCCAGCATCCGGTTGTGAATGATGCCGATTTCAAAATCTGGGAATCGTTTGGTGTCCGAGCCTGGCCGACCCTGGTTCTGATTGATCCAGAAGGCTATGTGTCCAATGCGTATTCTGGTGAAGGCCACCTGGAAGCCATGCAAAGTGACATCCAGGCGCTGATTGATGCCGCAAAAGAAGACAAAACCTTGAAATCAGAGCCGTTGACGCTTTCCCTGGAACAGGCCAAACGGGTTGATATGCCGCTCTCATTTCCAGGCAAAGTTCTGGCGGATAAAGCTGGGAAGCGGCTGTTGATCGCTGACAGCAATCACAACCGGATTGTGGTGGCAAGCTTTGATGGAACTGTGACGGATGTGATTGGAAATGGCCAAATTGGCCGATCTGATGGAACATATGAAACCGCGCAGTTTCATCATCCGCAGGGAATGGCGATTTCCGGCGAAAGCCTGTATGTGGCTGATACTGAAAACCATTTGATCCGGCGGATTGACTTGAAAAAGAAAACCGTGGAAACCGTGGCTGGAACCGGAGTTCAGGGCTATGAGCGCAATCCGTCTGGTCCGGCCTTAAAAACAGCGCTGAGTTCTCCCTGGGACTTACAACTGCTCGGTCAGACGCTCTATATCGCCATTGCGGGGTTGCACCAAATTTGGAAACTTGATCTGGAAAAGAACACTGTTGACCGCTACTCGGGAACCGGCGCTGAACGGCGCTGGGATGGTCCGGCCAGTGCTTCCGCTTTTGCCCAACCTTCCGGGCTGGCAACTGATGGCCAGCTCCTGTTTGTGGCGGACAGCGAAATCAGCAGTATCCGGTCGGTGGATACCAAATCGGGCGGGACGGTTGCGACCCTGGCCGGAGGCGATCTGTTCGATTATGGCGACAAAGACGGAACTGGGGACGATGTGCGGTTGCAACATCCGCTGGGCGTAACTTTTGCCGATGGCAAGGTGTTTATCGCTGATACCTATAACCACAAAATCAAAGTGTTGAACCCGGCAACTCGGAGTGTGACTTCCCTGGTGGGGAGTACCAGCCCAGGGCTTGAAGATGGCGAAAAGGCAAAATTTTTTGAACCCGGTGGACTGAGTGAAGCCGATGGGAAATTGTATGTGGCTGATACCAATAATCATGCTGTCCGGGTGGTGGATGTAGCGACACGAAAGGTTTCAACCCTGGCTCTCAAAGGGCTCAAGCCGGTGAGCGCGCCACCAGTTTCGTCTGATGAATTTGCCCCAAATGCTGAAACCCTCACCCTTCCAGCCCAGAAAATTGTTCCAGGGCAGGTCGGGAAATTGATTCTGGATATCACGCTCCCAGGCGGGTTTCATTTCAATGATGCGATTGAACAGCGGTATCAGATCAAAATAAGCGGCACTGGCACGCTTACTTTTGCGCCCGGTGACCTGAAAAAAGCTTCCAAACTGCTCACATTTCCCGTCAGTGTGCCATTCGAGGCGGCGAAGGTCGGTAAAATGGAGCTTGAAGTTTCCGCCACTTTCTATTATTGCAGGGAAGACAACACCGGCGTTTGCCAGATCAAATCCGTGATTTGGAAAGTGCCGGTCGAAATTACCGCCAGCAAAACTTCAGACATACGGCTTCAATTTCAAGCCAAACCCTAAGCCTCAAGAAATTATGAATGATGAATGATGAATTAGGAAGCTGATAAACCTTGGCCATTCAATCAGATGGGTTTATTCATAATTCATAATTCATAGTTCATAACTCATAATTTATAATTTGTATTCATAAGGAGAACCAATGACCGCGATTGTTGATGATTTGAAACAAACTATTCGGGCGGCTTCCATCCGGTTGCAAGCCTATAACGACAAAAAAGCCAGCCAGCCAACGGCACCTGACAAATGGTCGCGCAAGGAACTTTTAGGTCATTTGATTGATTCAGCGGCCAATAACCATCAGCGGTTTGTCCGGGCACAGTTTACGGATGGTGTTGTGTTGCCTGGGTATGAACAAAACGAGTGGGTGGCCTGCCAGCAATATCAATCGGCTGACTGGATTGATCTGGTTGGATTGTGGAAAAACTATAATGAACACCTCACCCGCGTGGTGGCGGCGATTCCAGAAGAGAAACTGGGCAACCGGTGCCAGGTTGGGCAAAACGAACCTGTAACCCTCGAATTTTTAATTGCTGACTACCTTCAGCATATGAAACACCATCTGGGACAGATTTTTGGGTAGTTGCCCTCCGCACTTTTTCTATTTTTCCTCGAAGGCGAACCTGAAACGGTTCGCCTTTTATAATTTGGGACTCGTCAGTTATAGTGTTGAAAAGCAAAAGCTTGGAGGACAAAAGTATGAATTCGGTACTGATTTCAACCTCACCGCTGGTCAAAACCTATAGCCTCAACGAGTTTTGGGAGTTGCCCGAACCGGAAGATCACTCTAAGCGCGAACTGATTGCAGGAGTGTTATATATGGCGCCACCACCGAACTACTCACACGACTCAATAACCTCACGCCTTATTGATGCGCTGGTCGCACATCGGTTTTCAATTGCTGACAAAGGAAAGCTTTACACCCCACGAGCCGCAATTTGGACCAGTGACAAAACCTACCTGGAACCTGATTTGTTTTACCTTTCCGCCGAACTGGAGGCGACGTTAGATAAAAACTTCCGCAGTACGGCAGATTTAGTGATCGAGATTTTATCTCCGGCGTCTGAGCAATATGATCGAACGACCAAAGCCGACACCTACGGCGCACTGGGCGTGCGTGAATTGTGGCTGGTGGACCCAACCAATCGCACCATAGAAGTGAGAACTCAGACGGGAAATGGCTTTGACAAAGGTACGGTTTTCAGTCAGGGTGAGGCCATCAAATCCCAGATTTTCCCTCAACTCGACCTCCCAGTAACTCTTATCTTTGCTGATTTAGGGTAGGACCACTATTGAATGAAACACGACACAGACTGTACGGAGTTGTTAAAGAGCCTGCTGCACGAACGGATTCTGGTTATTGATGGCGCAATGGGCACGATGATTCAAAGTTATAAGTTGCAAGAGGCCGATTATCGCGGAACTCAATTTGTTGATCACCCAGGTGATTTGAAAGGTTGCAACGATCTCCTCTCGATTACACAGCCCCACATTATCGAAGCCATCCACCGGGCATATCTTGAAGCTGGGGCCGATATTATTGAAACCAATACCTTTAGTGCGACTTCGATTTCGATGGCCGACTATCAACTCGAATCAGAAGTCTATGCCTTAAATGTGGCTTCGGCCCAGGTTGCGTGCCGGGCCGTCGAGGCCCAGATGGCCCTTGATGGACGTCCACGGTTTGTGGCGGGCTCGATGGGGCCGACCAATAAAACGGCCTCGCTGTCACGAGATGTGAATAATCCAGGCCACCGGTCGGTTACCTTTGACGAACTGGTTGCAGCCTATGCCGAACAGGCCAGGGGATTGCTGGATGGCGGCTCAGACCTGCTGCTGGTGGAGACCACGTTTGACACCTTAAACCTCAAAGCCGCGCTCTTTGCCATTGACCGGATATTTGAAGAGATCGGACGCCGGGTGCCGGTGATTGCCTCGGTGACAATTACGGACCAGAGTGGACGAACCCTTTCGGGGCAAACCCTGGCGGCCTTCTGGATTTCGGTATCGCATTTTCCATTGTTGAGTATTGGGATCAATTGCGCCTTTGGGGCCAAAGAAATGCGCCCCTATGTTGAAGAACTCTCTGAAATGGCGCCGATCTTTCTCACCTGCTATCCCAATGCCGGATTGCCAAATGTGTTTGGCGGATTTGACCAGACTCCAGAGATTATGGGTGAACTGATTCAGGAGTTTGCGGCCAACGGCTGGCTCAATATTGTTGGTGGATGTTGTGGAACGACGCCGCTTCATATTTCCGCGATTGCGGCGGCGGTGAAAGGAGTCACTCCGCGTGTCCCTCCAGCACGTCAGTGTGTGACCCGGTTGAGCGGGCTGGAACCGCTGGTGATGCGCCCGGATATGAACTTCGTCAATATCGGTGAGCGCACCAATGTGACTGGTTCGCCGAAATTTGCCCAGTTGATTAAGCAGGGACAGTATGAAGAGGCGCTGGCAATTGCCCGCCAGCAGGTCGAAAATGGCGCCCAAATTATTGATGTCAATATGGATGAAGGCATGCTCGATGCCGAAGCCATCATGGTCAAGTTTCTGCATCTGGTGATGTCAGAGCCAGATATTTCAAAAGTTCCGGTGATGATTGACAGTTCAAAATGGTCAGTCATCGAAGCTGGTCTGAAATGTGTGCAGGGGAAATGTATTGTCAATTCGATCAGCCTGAAGGAAGGCGAAGCGCCCTTCATCGAATTTGCCCGAAAAGTTCGCCGCTATGGGGCGGCGGTGGTGGTGATGGCCTTTGATGAGCAGGGCCAGGCAGATACCTATGAGCGCAAAATCGAGATTTGCGAGCGAGCCTATCGCATCCTGACCGAAAAAGTTGGGTTTCCGCCGGAAGACATCATCTTTGATCCCAATATTTTGACCGTTGCTACTGGCATCGAAGAGCACAACAACTATGCGGTCAATTTCATTGAAGCCACGCGCTGGATTAAACAAAATCTGCCGCACTGTAAAGTCAGCGGCGGGGTGAGCAATATCTCATTTTCCTTTCGGGGGAATAACCCGGTGCGTGAAGCCATGCACTCGGCGTTTCTCTATTATGCCATCAAGGCCGGGCTCGACATGGGCATTGTGAATGCCGGTCAACTGGCGGTCTATGAAGAAATTCCCAAGGATCTGCTCGAACTGGTTGAAGATGTGCTGCTCAACCGCCGCCCAGACTCAACCGAACGCCTGATTACATTTGCCGAGTCATTCAAACAACAGGATAAAACCCAGGTCAAAGATGCTGACTGGCGAAACGGGACCGTCCAGGAACGATTGAGCCATGCCTTGATCAAAGGGATTGTTGAGCATATTGAAGCCGACGTCGAAGAAGCTCGCCAGTTGTATGCCCGCCCTCTGGAAGTGATTGAAGGCCCGTTGATGGATGGCATGAATATTGTCGGTGACCTGTTTGGCGCCGGAAAAATGTTCCTGCCGCAGGTGGTCAAAAGCGCCCGTGTGATGAAAAAAGCGGTTGCCGTCCTGCAGCCTTATATGGAAGCCGAGAAACAATCGAGTGGCGCCAGCCGGGCACTGGCGAGGGTATTGATGGCCACGGTCAAAGGCGACGTTCACGACATCGGCAAAAACATCGTCGGGGTTGTGCTTGGGTGTAACAACTATGAAGTCATTGATTTAGGGGTGATGGTGCCATGTGAGACGATCCTGAAACAGGCCCGCGAGCATCAGGTGGATATGATTGGGTTGAGCGGACTCATCACGCCGTCGCTCGATGAAATGATTCACATTGCCAAAGAAATGGAGCGCCAGCAATTTCGGGTTCCGTTGCTGATTGGTGGTGCCACGACCAGCAAAATTCATACTGCTGTCAAAATTTCTCCGCATTATGGCCAGCCCGTGGTCCACGTCATTGACGCTTCACGGGCAGTTGGGGTCGTTGGTCAATTGATCAATTCAGAATTAAAGATTGAATTTGCTGAAAAAAATCGGGCTGAACTCGAACAACTTCGCCAGGAGCACAGTGGCCGTACGGCACGGGCCACCTCACTGACACTCGATCAGGCCCGGATGCGGAAGCCGCGATTTGACTGGAAGCAGGCTGAAATTGATGTCCCAACCCAGGTCGGGATCCAGGTTTTGACCGATTATCCGCTTGAGAAACTGGTGCCCTACATTGACTGGTCGCCATTTTTCCATGCCTGGGAGCTTCGCGGACGCTATCCGAAGATTTTCGATGATCCTGTCATCGGCGACAAAGCCCGTGAATTGTTTGCTGATGCCCAGAAAATGCTTGAAAAAATCATTACTGACCGACAAATCACAGCACACGGCGTTTTTGGATTATTTCCGGCCAATAGCGTCGGAGATGACATCGAGGTCTACACGGATGACTTCCGAACCGAAGTACTGACCCGTTTTTATACCCTGCGTCAGCAATCCGAAAAATCGTCTGGTCAGTCTCAACTGGCGCTGGCTGATTTTGTCGCGCCAAAAGAATCTGGCCGGGCTGACTATATTGGCGGATTTGCGGTCACGGCGGGCATTGGCATGGACGAACTCTGCCGTCAGTACGAAGCCGATCATGATGATTACAGTTCGATCCTGGTCAAAGCTCTTTCTGACCGGCTGGCCGAAGCTTTTGCCGAAAGTTTACACCAGCAGGCCCGGCAAGCGTGGGGCTATGATCAGACTGAAAACCTGAGCCAGGAAGAATTGATCAAAGAGAAATATCGGGGCATTCGACCGGCACCAGGTTATCCGGCCCAACCGGACCACACTGAAAAACGGAGTCTCTTTGACCTGCTTCAGGTGGAGAAAAACACGGGCATTACCTTAACCGAGAGCTTTGCCATGTATCCGGCCAGTTCAGTCAGCGGTTTGTATTTTGCCCATCCGGAAGCTAAATATTTTGCTGTTGGTCGCCTCGAACGTGATCAGGTGCTTGATTACAGCCGCCGGAAAGGGATTCCGCTGGCAGAGGCCGAACGCTGGCTCAGCCCAAACCTCAATTACACCAGTCAGTAGTCAGTAGTCAGTAATGCCAGTGAAGGGTTGAAGTGTTTTTTAGTTTTCATCCCTGTTGGGATGGAGTACGGTGAGCCGGTGGTCAGCGTCGCTTTGGACGCGCCACCACCGGATGCGGGTCATCTCCAATCCAAAATTCCCCGCCCGACCAGCCGCCGCCTACGGCGGCTGGTCGGGCGGGGACAAGGTGGGTAATGATCCGCATTCCTCGAAGACTCGCCCTGGGCTACGAGCCGGCGCCCACTTCGTGGGCTGAGAACCAAAAACCGACTCAACTCTTAACTGGCATTCCTGACTCCTGACTCCTATGACTTTAAAGATAACTCAGCCACGGGTCTTTTCTGCGCCGCTTGATATCGGCAAACCATCGGCAGGCGGGAAACAATGCCAGGACAATACAAATCCAGACCAGGTACACAATCGGCAAACTGTACCCATAGCCGTCGGGAATGCTAAAGGGCCCGGTGAATCTGAGTGAACCCAGCACCCGGATGGCGTCAATGTGAAAGATCAGATTGATCAAGGGCAAGTGCAGCACATAGTAAAACAGCGGTACCCGCCCAAAGGTCACAAACGGCTGACCGATTTTCCCAACCAAACCATCAAAAAAAGCCAGAAAGAGAATGGCTGGACCCAAAGTCATAAGCAGGTACAGGAGCGAAGGTGGATATTTTTCACAGTTGAGAAATGAAAGCACGGTAAAGACCGCTGATGGCTGGACACTCCAGGGAAGCGGATTCCCATAGATGTTGATTGCGCGCAGCACGATGAAAAAAACCACCAGGGCACTTCCTAACCAGTAGAGTCCCCGCCGCCGTTGATCTGGCTCAAGCTGGTAGAGTTGTCCAAAGCCATACCCGGCAGCCATCACGCCGATCCAGGGAATCAGCGGGTAACTCACTGCAAATAACTTTCCAGGCAAAACCTCCATCGTCCCGGTGTTATGAAGAATCATCCATAGCCAACTGAGTCGGCCAAACTGCTCAGCCTGTAATCCATCCAGCAGGTTATGGGTTGCCACCATCACAACCCCAAACGCCGTGACGGCCCAGACTGGAAGAAAAATGAGTCCGCCGAGCGCAACCATTGACCATCCTATCGCCCAGATGACCTGCCCCACCATCAGGTGATAATTCCAGTCAAAAAACCATCCAAATCGCACCACGGTCAATTCTAGAAATACCAGCCAGAGTCCGCGCGTCACCAGAAACGAAGACAGCTCTTTTTTTGATTTTCCCCTGGAAGCCGACAAAAACATGGCCGTCCCAGCCAAAAAAACAAACACCGGTGCACAGAAATGTGTGATCCACCGGGTAAGGAAGAGAGCGGGGCTGGTTTCAGCTAAATCAGTGGGGTTAATGTGATTTCCAGAGAAAAAATCGCGGACGTGATCAAGCGCCATAATCACCATTACGACACCGCGCAGGAGGTCAATCGAGTCAAGCCGTTGGGATGGCTTTTGTGGGTGAGCTTCGTTGGTCATGCCTGGATTTCCAAAAAGTTGCTGGCAATGTTAAGAGAGACTTGAAAGAGCGGAATGGCTTCCCGATTTCTTTGAAGCTAGCCAACAGGTCGCTTCTGTAGAAAATAGAAGAGAACAGCAACGGCGAGTAGGGATAAGCGGCAGGTAGGCACATCCTGTCGGCTTTGACCGGAACTGTCAACTCTGTTTTTCGAGAAATTCCAGGATTTTCCGGGCCGTTCGGGTTAAGGCCAGTGACGAAGCTTTACCCAGGGGAACCCACTGACAGTTGGAAACTGAAAGTTCACCCAGGTTAATCTGACAGTAAAAGGCATGGAGCGTGACCTGAAAATGGGTAAACGTATGGTTGACGCTCACAAGGTGGTTTCCAACTGAAATCTCAAGTCCAAGTTTTTCCTGGAAATGTCGCCGGCAGGCACTTTCGGGTGCTTCATCTGGCCGGCAGCGTCCACCGGGAAATTCCCAGAGTCCTCCGAGCAGGCGTTGCTGGTCACGATGAATCATGAGCCGGTTCCCTTGATGAACTACAATCCCGCAAGCCGCCTGGACAGCTGGTCGCACGACTGCTGCTGGTCGGATTGGGAGTTGAGCCGCCGTTCCAGCTTTGCGTGCCGCACAATGGGCTGCAACCGGGCACACCAGACACAGCGGAACTCCTGGGCGGCAGGCCGTCGCGCCAAGCTCCATCAGAGCCTGATTAAAATCCCCAGGTTGCTCAAGATCAAGGAGTTGACCGGCGTCCTGTCGAATGTGCGCCAGTGCTTTCGCAGATTTGATTGATTCGTGAAAATTGGTCAATCGTGCGATGACGCGATTTACATTTCCATCAACGGCAGCCACCGCTTCACCAAAAGCAATTGACGCCACCGCCGCTGCCGTGTAGGGACCAAACCCTGGTAGTTTAAGCAATCCGCCATAAGTAGCAGGCAATTTCCCGCCGTGGTCGGTAACCACTTTTTGAGCGGCTTGATGCAGTGACCGGGCCCGACTGTAATATCCCAGCCCTTCCCATTGCTTGAGAACGTCATCAATTTCAGCCGTTGCCAGCGCTTCAACCATCGGAAAATGTTCGGTGAATCGGGTGAAATACTCAACCACCCGGCTCACCTGGGTTTGCTGGAGCATAATTTCCGAGACCCAGATCAGGTAGGGATCTGACGTCTGGCGCCAGGGTAAATCACGTTTCGTCTGGTCATACCAGTCGAGCAACTGGCGGCGGAAAGAGGCAATCTGGTCTGGTTCGAAGGGCATGGTGTGAGTTTGGAATGAAGAATTGGTGCAGGTCAGTAGTCAATAGTCAGTAATGCCAGTTAAGGGTTGAAGTGGTGGTTGTTGGTCCTCATCCCCGTTGGGATAGAGCCAGATGAGCCGGTGGTCAGCATCGCTTTGGACGCGCCACCACCGGATGCGGATCAGTTCCAGATTGCCCCCGCCCGGCCAGCCACCACCTACGGCGGCGGCTGGCTGGGCGGGGAAAGGGTGGGGAGCGACCGGTTCCCAGGGCTCGAAGACTCATCCTGGGCTACGAGCCGGCACCCAGTTCCTGAGTTGAAAACCCAAAACTGCTTCAACTCTTATACCAATTTGCAATTGAATTCTCATATTAGAAGACAGCCAGGTGATTCAACAAAATAAACTTAGTACAAGTCCCCCTTTTATGGGGACTTGTACTTAGAATGTTGGATGGTTTGAGCCTGATGTTGTTTTTTGCTGATGAGCGAAGCCAGTTCAACGGCCTGTTCACGAGGAAAACGGGCATGTATCAACCCGATCAAATCAAAGTCAGAAGCTAATTGAAGATTGAGATCAGTGCCCCATAGAATGAGTTGTTGTGTTGCCTCAAATTGCTGATTTTGAATCGCATAGACAAGGGCCGAGGCTCCATTTGAATCTTTCAATTGAATATCTGCTCCCCGATCCACCAGCTTTTCAAAGTAGATATAGGCAAACTCATGCTTATTTGAGAGAGCAAACATCAAGGGAGTCTGGCCAGAATCGTCCTGGGCATTGACATTGGCGCCATTCGCTAAAAGCCAGAAAACAAAATTTGGGTTTTGGCCTTCAACCGCATACATCAAGAGCGTTTTGTGGTGATAGTCTTTTTCCCCAACCAGAGAGGGATTTACCACCGGCAGGTGCTTCAGTAAAACCTGAGTGGTTTGATTCTTTCGTCGCCTTACATAATTTTGATCAGTATCGTGGTGAGCTTTCCACAGGCTTAAATGACCAAACTCACAGGAATCATCTTCAAGGGCGAATATCAATGCCGACTTTCCATCACAATCACGGAAATTGATTCGAGCACCATGGTTGATAAGTAATTCTACCAGGTCGGAATACCCCATAGCCGCTGCGCACATAAGCGGGGTTTGCCCTCCATTCCCCCGATGATTGACATTTGCTCCTTGAC
Source organism: Acidobacteriota bacterium (assembly GCA_016208495.1). Lineage (NCBI taxonomy): Bacteria > Pseudomonadati > Acidobacteriota > Acidobacteriota bacterium. The sequence continues at coordinate 65,202 of JACQXX010000103.1, forward strand.
TCAACAAGTTGCTTGCTAACTCGGTGTTTCCCTCCAATGTGGCATACATCAGCCCGGTCCAGCCGTGGATATCTGGCTCATCAATTGGGGTTCTAAATCTCAGAAACGTCGTGGTGAAGACTGTATAGTCATGGCGGATGGTTTCCGCCAACGTGTAGGTTGGAAGTACAAAATTCACAAACATCCCGATGTTGAGAAATATTCCTAAGGTGATTCGCAGGCAGTGCCCTATCCAATACCAAAAGCAATCTTTCCAAAAAGTTAGATTTTGAAGCCGGAATCGGTACGTGGGGGAGCAATACATCTGGCTGAGTTGTGGATCTATGAATGGGAGCAGGAGAAAGGAGAAAAGGAAAGAACATGACAACAGACCTGGTATGCCATATACCAGAATCACCAAATTATCTGGCCAGGTATATTCACCTGCTGGTCTGGCAAACACTTCAATCTGAACAAATTGCCATCCAAAGCAATTACAAATGAAGTTAGCCAACACCCCAGACCGATACGGAAAAGCCAAATGAAACAAGGCATCAGTACAAATGAACCCAAGAACCATCAATAAAATTGATAAAGGTGCTGAGATTCTTTGATTGAGCAAGTTAATAACTTGATTAGATCGTGATATTTGAACCCTGGATTCCAGACAGCGGTGACATTGATTGGTTTTTGGGTCAAACTGGTCTGCCTGATGACAAATCTCACACCGGGTTGGTTGTTTTTCAGCTTTGATCTGAAAATTCGGCATCGTGACCCCTTAAAGGTTTGAGTTGGTAAACCATTTTAGAATGAAGCTTTTGGATCAGTAAACGGTCAAGTAACTGAAAAGACTGGAATTAGTGAACTACTGACAACTGACTACAAACTGGCATCAGTTGTTTTCAACCGGAGAAAGTTTCTCGTACAGCTCTCGGTACGCTTTGCCTGGGAATCGGGCTGTGCGCAAGGTGAAGTGTTCGAGTGCCCGAAGTCCGCTGGCATCTCGAATGTCAATATCCGGGTTGTGAGCCAGCAATGTGTGGACCATCTCCTGGTTTCCTTGATCGAGTGCTTCCATCAGCGGTGTTTTCCCATGATTGTCCCGGACATTGATTTCAGCGCCCTGTTCGATCAGTTTGTCAATGAACTGAACTGATGCGTGTGGGTTGTAAAACTGGACATGCGCTGCATAAAACAGGGCTGTCTGACCAGATTGGTCTGTGCGAAGCGGTGATGCTCCCTGACTCAATAAATACTCAACCAGTTTGGGAAGTTTATTTTTACAGGCAAGCATGAGCGGCGTGGTTCCGGCCTTATCCGGTTGATCAAGCTGGCTGGGAAGTTTGGAGAGTACTCGTTGAACAAGCTCAAGACTACCAGTCCGTACCGCATAACTGGTGAGGGTTGAGCCTTGAAAATCAATGAGATCCAGCCGGGATTCCGGACAATCAAGGAGCGGCTCAAGTGTCTCTCTCTGCTCAAACTCATTTGGATACAAAGCATAAAGATGATCAAAAGAATCAGACCCATCCAATCTGTCTAAGATCTGGTCAACGGACCGGGTATTGAGGGCAATCATTAAAGCAGATTTTCCCTGATGGTCCTGGACGTTCACCCGGGCACCGTGCACCAGGAGCCGCTTCACCAGATCGGGTTTACCGGCCCATGCGGCACACATCAGCGGAGTTTGCCCCAGGTGATTGGTGGCGTTGACATTCGCTCCGCGAGAAATGAGTTCATCAACCATGGCAGCGTTTCCGTCAGCAATGGCATACATCAAGGCTGTCCAGCGATGGTCATCGGGCTGATCAACATTGACCCCAAGCTTCAAAAACAACCTGGTCAGAGACCCGTAGTCATACCGCACTGTTTGGGCAAGTGAATACTGAGGCACAATCAAAACCACAAAGAGCAGAATATTGAGGATAAATCCAAACGACAATTGTTTAAAAATTGGTTTAAGTACCTGGCCTGAATCAATTTGCGGGTACTGTGAAGATTTCAAATGAGATAAATGGGACGGTGGTTGAACCCAGGCTGGGGTTTTTCCGCCATTGACTTCGAGTACCACCACCACCAGAAAACAGCAAATGAAAAAGGCGGGAATCAGATAAAAGATAGCTACGCCTGCAACTGAGGCGAGTCCCGCCATGCCGCACATCCGGCCCTGATAAAACTCAAGACTCGAAGACGGATGACGGCCTGTAAAGAGAGAGAGCACATTGACCAGTATACCCATCCGAAGTGGGTAACAGATGGTACACATGGTATCCGCCAGAAAAATCCCAGCGATCCCAAGCCAAATTTTTGCTTTTTTCGAGAGTGCGAAGTGTTGTTGGGTTGGAACTATTGCCGTCTGAGGAACTGTCTGGGCGAGCTGACACCGCTGACAGACGTTCGTCGCCGGGTCAAACTGGTCTGCCTGATGACAGATTTCACAGCGGGTCGGATAGTTTTCAGCTTTGATTTGAAAATGTGCCATCGTCAAATCCTTCCAGTTTGAGGAAATTGAAACCAGAATCCTGGAATGACATCATCAAACCGGGAAAGGAAAACTCTGGAATCAGTGGGTATCAACTTCCAACGGATCCTCGGGGATTAGAGTCCAGATCAACCCCATTTGTTCCTCGGAAATCCGCAAATGAATGTGAGTGAAACAGAAACATCATTTTATCCTCATTCCTCACAAATCTGAAAGAAAACTCTTTTCTTTTGACATCATTCCTTGATATGAACTCAAGGTGCCTGTTTTCAAGTGAACATACTTTGTTTTCAGCGACGTATTGGGAGTTTGTCCTCACAGACAACTTTCCAAAACACCCCCATGAAAGACGCACCGGCTGGTTCAAAGAAGGACTATGGCGTTTTGTCTCGAATCTTTCTCAACTCAGCGATCAAAGGTACTTTTGCCCTGGTTCATCCGATTGGGCGTCGCCCTTATGCTCGGCATGAGCTGGCCATTCCTTGTTCAGGCAGAACAACTTCCGATTACAACATTTACCACGACCAATGGACTGGCCCAGGACCGGGTCAAAAGAATTGTTCGTGATTCCCGAGGGTATCTGTGGTTTTGCACCGCCGATGGGCTCAGTCGGTTTGATGGGTATTCCTTCACGACCTATGGCACCGACCAGGGATTGCCACACCAATCAATGAATGACCTTATTGAAACTGAGGACGGAATATATTGGGTGGCCACCAATGGTGGTGGGGTGGGTCGGTTTGATCCAACCATAAAATCAGAATTTGTCTTTGGTTCCGGCGTCACTCGATCCCAACCGTTGACCCGACAACTCTTTATCAGTATTCCCGTCGGAGAAGAGGCACCATCAAACCGGGTGAATGTGCTGTTTCAAAGTAAAGATGGACGAATTTGGGCTGGTTCCGACAAAGGATTGTTTGTCCTGGTTGAAACTCCATCAACCCGGTCGTTTCATCTGGTTGACTTGCGGCCAGATATTCCATCCGGAGCCTTTCTCCAAATTTGGGCAATCGTTGAAGATACTGACGGGAGCCTTTGGATTGGAACATCGCACGGGCTCACCCGCCTTTTCCCGGATGGGCACATCATCGTTTACCGGTTACCAGCGCCAGCCACTGAGTCAGTTGTCTGGTCAGTTCTCAGAGACCGGGAAGGGCGAATCTGGGCCGGATCAAACCGTGGGGTGTCGGTCTTTGTTCCTCCAGTTGAACCTTCCTCCGTACCTGGCGACTCAAAACTTTCAATCAAACACATTGAATCCCCCGCTCAAACTGGTCCATTGCCCAATCAGATTCTTCCGCCTACTCAGCCCGGCGGGCTGACGTTTACGCGTGACCATGGCTTACCTGACGCCGTTGTCAGATCACTTTTTCAGGCATCAGATGGCACCATTTGGGTTGGTACGAGAACTGGTGCCGCCACCTTTTGCAATGGGCAACTCCAACATTGTGCCGGCGCGGCACCCATCACAAATCAACTCATCTTGACCATGACTGAGGATTCTGCCCAAAACCTCTGGCTTGGGACAGAAACCAGCGGTGCTTTTCGGATTGCCCACGATGGGTTTACCGGATTTTCCAAAGAAGATGGGCTGGAAGATCCCGAAATTCGAACGATTACACTTGATTCAGCCGGGCGAGTGGTTGGGATTGCGGGTGGAATACTTCAAGTCTTTACCGGACAACAGTTTACTACCGTTAGACCGTTGGTTCCGTCATCTGAAAACAAAGATGGGAAAACCAGATATCGGACATTTTTACTAGACCGCACCGGGGTTTGGTGGGCCGCCACAAATGAAGCCCTGTACCGCTTTCCCAAAGTGGCTTCGACGGAATCTCTGGCGATGACCCAGCCGACAAAGGTGTGTTCAACCGACGATGGGCTGGCACTGTTTCATTCACTCAAACTGGTCGAGGATCGTGAGGGGAATATTTGGATTTTGATGGCTGGCCAACAACCACTGGCCCGGTGGGAACGAGCTACGGAAAAGCTTCATATTTTTTCAGAAACGGAAGGCGTGCCGCCCTACAGCACCCCAAGTGCCGTGTGTCAGGACCAGGTCGGAAACGTGTGGATTGGGTTTCGCGAGGTTGGGTTGATGCGGTATCGCCAGGGGCGATTTGAACACTTTACCCGAAATGATGGCATGCCCGGATATGAAATCAAGTCGTTACATCTCGATGAATCAGGTCGGTTGTGGATTGGTTCCACTGCCGAAGGTGCGGCCCGGATTGATCATCCAGAGCATGTGCGTCCCGTCGCTGTTCGCTACACGACCCGCCACGGATTAACCAGTGACATTGTTCGATCAATTTCGGCTGATCTTCGCGGAGATATTTATTTAGGGACCGCACGTGGGGTTGACCGGCTCGACCCAACCACCAACCGGATCAGTCATTACACAATCGCGGATGGATTAAATGGCAGCGAAATTGAAGATTCTCTATGTGATCGCGACGGGGCCATCTGGTTTGCCACCCGAACCGGGCTTTCCCGGTATCGTCCGCCCTCCAATCGTGTGCCAGCCGTGGCCAAGGTCAGTATTACCGGCTTGAAAATCAGTGGGAAACCCAAATCCTTGCTTGAATTTGGGGAAACGGAAGTCAGGAGCCTGAATTTGGATCCCAATCAAAATAATGTCCAAATTGAGTTTTCAGGGCTATCGTTTGCCGTTGGTGACGACGGTTTGTTCCAATACCGGTTGGAGGGAACTGATGATGATTGGAGCCCTCCCACCCGCCAGCGGTCCGTTACCCTGGCCAATCTTTCACCTGGTTCCTATCGCTTTGAAGTTCGAGCGGTCAGTGCCAGCAGCCAAATCAGTTCAAACCCGGCTGTCATTCAGTTTGTGATTCAGCCGCCATTCTGGCAGCGGTGGTGGTTTTTCTTGCTCCTGGCGTTCATTCCAGCCGTGGTGGCCTATAGTGTTCATTCGTACCGGCTGGCACAGGTGCTGGAACGCGAACGGCTACGAATGCGCATCGCGGCTGACCTGCATGACGAGGTTGGCGCCCATTTGTCGCAGGTGGCCATTTTGAGTGAGGTCATTCGGCAAAAAGCCGGCGGAATGGGCGAGCAGGTGGACGATTTGTTGTCGCGCATGGCCCGGAATTCAATCGAAGCCGTCAACACGATGAGTGATATCGTGTGGGCGATCAATCCACAAAAAGACCGGCGCAAGGATCTGGTCCGCCGGATGCGCCAGCTTGCCGGTGAGCTTCTCTCCGCTTCAGACATTCGGTTTCGATTGGAAGCCGCTGAAACCGGCGCTGACAAAAAAATGCCCCCCGATACTCGGCGTCAAATCTATCTGATATTTAAGGAATGTCTGAATAATATTGTCCGCCACGCGCAATGTACCGAAGTTCAAATTGAATTCTGGGTACAAAACAGTCAGATTGTGCTGCAAATAACCGACAACGGCAAAGGGTTTGAGCCACCACTGGCTCGTGACGGGAACGGACTAACCAATATGCGTCGGCGAGCTGAAAGCCTGGGAGGTGACCTGGTCATTGAAACCAGCCCGAACCAGGGCACCACTGTTCGATTAACCGCGCAACTTTTACCCAAGAATGAACCTGGAAAGGTACGCAAATGGTTGAGCAAACATTTTCCGATCACCAACAGCCGACTGAAAACAAACCAATCCGAGTGGCCATAATTGAGGACCTGCGTGACCTGCGTGAGGGACTCCAGCTTTTTTTGGAGAGCGCGCTTGGATTTGAACTGACTGGGGTTTTTAGTTCAATGGAGCAAGCTTTGAGTGAGCTGCCGTCAAGTATTCCGGATGCAATTTTGGTGGATTTGGGCTTGCCCGGAATGTCTGGAATCGAAGGGATTCGGGTCATGAAAGAGCGGTTCCCGGACGTCCAGTTGATTGCCCTGACCGTGTTTGATGAAGACGACAAGATCTTTGATGCGCTCTGTGCCGGTGCCAACGGGTATCTCCTGAAGAAAACACCACCCGCCAAATTGCTTGAGGCCCTCCGGGATGTCACTTCCGGCGGCGCTCCGATCTCGCCGGAAATTGCCTCGCGAGTCATTTATTTATTCCGGCAATTTCGGCCTCCTGCCGACCGCGAAGCGTGCCACCTGACCCAGCAGGAAACCCAGTTATTAAAGCTCTTCGTGGATGGTCACAATTACAAGACCGCCGCCGTCGAAATGAACATTAGCGTCAACACGATTTCGTTTCACCTGCGCAACATCTATCGAAAACTGCAGGTTCATTCCAAATCCGAAGCGGTCTCCAAAGCCTTGCGTAGTCGGTTGATTTGAGAAGTAAGACCAGTTTGTCGTCAGTAGACAGTCGTCAGTAGTTCGCTAAATTCATTTGATTGAATTAGTTGACAGGTTCGTCATAAGTACCTCGTCATAAGTTTTCTGAGATATTGAGTTTGGTAAGTATTTGATTCTTTTCGTGTTTTTCGTGTTTTTCGTGGTTAAAATGTCTGGAAATTTTCGGTAAGGTACTTACTAAGTACCTTGTCATAAATTTCCTGAGATATTGGATTTGGTAAGTATTTGATTCTTTTTGTGTATTTCGTGTGTTTCGTGGTTCAAAATGTCTGGAAATTTTCGGTAAGGTACTTACAACGAAGTTTTGATTCTACTCTGCGAAGCAGGCGGCGGCTTGTAAACCCAGAGTTGCACCCTGGGCTACGTGCCTGCGTCCAGTTCCTGGGCTCAAATCCGCTCATTTTTTCAACTCTTCATTCGCTTCATTGAGGGCCCAGAATCGAATTCCTTTCAATTTCCGGCAAAGAACTGGATTTTCTAGTACCCTACCTGTTTAGGTAGTTGTCCAGTTACCCCCTCCTCAGGTACTCATTGGGATTCCCGCACACCGCACCCCATTAGAGAAAGAACCGTGGATGCAATTTTTGGGCGAACCACTCATCTTCGCCCACTGACGAAGCCTCCCAAACCGTGTGACTACTGATAAGCGGGACTTCGTCAGTTTTTTCTACCCCGATCACAGATTGATAAAACCTCAACTCTGGTTCTTTCCAGGGGGGCGTGATTTTGAAGGTCTCCTCACATACCTTTCATCAGCCAGGAGTCGCCAGGATGTATCACAATTGGACATTGCACTGCCTAAGCCGTGCGATCTTTGCCGCAGCCATTGTTAGTTTGAATCTATTCATTCTTGTCATCACTTCTTTTTCGGTTTCTGCCCAGCAGCCGCCATCCCAGTGGACGTCACGGGGAGCGGGCGGCGGTGGCGCCTTATTTTCACCAAGCATCAATCCGAATAATTCAAGTGAAGTATATGCCGCCAGCGACTTGAGCGCCCTGTATCGGACGACCAACTTTGGAGGATCGTGGTCGGTGGTTGACTTCAATCAAATACAATCGTTTCACGAATCACAGGTTCAATTTACCAATGACCCAATGGTTCGGTACTGCCTGGATTTTTCGAATGATTTGCGAACGCCTCGGAAAACAACAGATGGCGGTGTGACGTGGCAGGATTTGACGGACGACCCAACGGATGGCGATGTGTATTACATTGCGGGCGATCCAAACAATTTCAATCGTCTGATTGTGACTGATTATACAACCGTGTATCTCTCAACCAATGGTGGTGCCTCATTTACGCCAAAATTTTCCACCAACGTGGGTGGTGCCGGCTGCCATCTGGCTGGTGCTTTTTTTGAAGGAACGAATATCTATCTGGGGACAAACGCTGGACTTGTGACGTCAACCGATAACGGCGCCAATTTTGCCCTGGCCAGTGTCGGAGGCATCCCTGCTGGACAGGCCATGTCATCGTTTGCCGGGGCGAAACAGGGAGCCACGACCCGTTTGTTTTGTGTGACGTACCCGGCTGGCGATATTTATGCCTCGGTCACGCCGATTGATATTCAGACCGATTATTTAGGAGTATACCGTCTGGATGTTGGGCAACCGAACTGGACTCTTTCAACCACCGGGATTGCCGCCGGTACCTATCCGTATTTTGTCGGGATGGCCCAAAACAACATTTCAGTGGCCTATCTCGGCGGTGCCAGCGATGCCAATGCCAATGGTGATCCGGCCCCGACCGTGTATAAAACCACCAATGGCGGCACCTCCTGGACGAGTGTCCTGCTCACGGCCAATAACCAGAATGTGTATACTGGTTGGGCCGGATACCAGGGCGACCGTGGCTGGAGCTTTGGCGAGTATGCCCTTGGATTTGCCGTTTCCGGGTCTGACCCAAATCGGCTGATTATTACAGATTTTGGGCATCCGCACCTGAGCAGCGATGGTGGTGCAACCTGGAAACAAGCCTATGTTGACCCATCCACGCAGAATGAAATCAATACACCAATTCCAAAAGGAAAATCATATTTAAGTGTTGGCATGGAACAGACTTCGACCTGGTGGTTGACCTGGTCCGACACCAACAATTTGTTTGCGGCTTTTACTGATATTCGTGGGAAACGGAGCACCGACAGCGGAAATACCTGGTCGTTTGGGTACACCGGTCACACCTTTAATTCAATGTATGAAGTCATCCGTCACCCTTCAACCGGTGTTTTGTACGGGGCGACTTCGACGGTCCACGATATGTACCAGAGCACATACCTGACCGACAGTCGGATTGATGGCGGCAACGGACAGGTATTGTTCTCAACGAACCAGGGTGCTGCCTGGCAGGTGGCCTATGCGGCTGGGCATCCTGTGATTTGCGTGGCGGCAGATCCCAACAACACCAATCGGCTGTATGCGAGCGTGATTCATAGCACTCAGGGTGGAATCTTTGTTTCCAACAATATTCAGAATGGAACGTCAGCCACCTGGACGAAATTAACCAATCCCCCACGAACCCAGGGACACCCGTTCAACATTCGTGTTTTGAACGATGGTACTCTGGTGTGTTCCTACTCTGGCCGTCGTGCCGGAAGCCCGCTCCAATTTCAGAACAGTTCGGGTGTGTTTGTCAGCACCAATGGTGGGAGTTCGTGGCTGGATCGAACCGATCAGAGCATGATCTACTGGACCAAGGACGTAGTGATTGATCCAAACGATGCGAATCAAAATACCTGGTACGCTGGTGTTTGGAGTGGGTATGGAACAGTTGCTCCTGGATTGCCTGCACCCCAGGGAACCGGTGGTCTGTATAAAACCACCAATCGAGGGCAGAACTGGACGCGAATCCTGAACCTGGACCGGGTGACTTCATGCACGATTAGCCCAACCAACCCGAATGTAATGTATGTGACCACCGAGCAGGATGGTTTGTGGTATACCAATAATTTGAATTCGGGGTCTCCAACTTTTACGCTGGTCACAAGTTTTCCCTTCCGCCAACCGGAGCGTGTTTTCTTTAACCCGTTTAATTCAAATGAGATTTGGGTAACGACCTTTGGTTCGGGTTTATGGCGTGGAATGCTTTCGGTTGGTGGAACGCCACCTTCGGTTAACAATCCAAGCCCCTCGACGATTTGCTCAGGTGGATCTACCACCTTTTCAGTAACTGCGAATGGGAGCGCCCCGCTTGCCTATCAATGGCAGGTTGACACCCTTCCAATCAATGGCGTGTATACCAATGTGACGGCGGCGCCGCCGTACAGTGGAACGAATACCGACACCTTGACAATCACTGGCGCAACGGCTGCCCAGGCAGGGAATTATCGCGTCGTGGTGAGCAATGGCGTCCAGCCGGATGCCACCAGCCAACCCGCATTGCTCACCGTTGATCCACTGGCGACGGCCAACGCTGGGCCGGACCAGACGATTTGTTCCAATCAAAGCGTGACTTTGGCAGGCAGTGTTGGAGGCGGTGCCGCATCTGGCACCTGGAGCGGTGGCGCGGGAACATTCACTCCCAATGCCACGACTTTGAATGCCGTCTACACTCCAACTGCGGGTGAAATCTCAGCCGGAAGTGTCACCTTGACGCTGACGACCAATGACCCAGCCGGACCTTGTGGCACGGCAACCGACACCGTAATCATTACCATTTCACCAGCGGCCACGGCCAATGCTGGACCCGATCAAACCATTTGTTCCAACCAAACCGTGACCCTGGCTGGAAGTGTTGGTGGAAGTGCCGCATCCGGCACCTGGAGCGGTGGTGCTGGTACATTTACGCCAAATCCCAATGCTCTGAATGCCGTTTACACCCCGTCGGCGGGTGAAATTTCGGCTGGTAGCGTGACCTTGACGCTGACCACGAACGATCCAACTGGACCCTGCGGTGTGGCGACTGACACGGTGGTCATCACCATCAATGCTGGCGCCACGGTCAATGCCGGGCCAGACCAGACGGTATGTGCTTCAAGTCCTTCAGTAACGCTGGCTGGAAGTTTTGGCGGGCTGGCGACGTCAGCCACCTGGACAGGCGGCGGCGGGACGTTCAACCCGAATGCCAGCACAGTCAATGCGGTTTACACGCCATCGGCAGGTGAAATCTCAGCCGGGTCAGTGACATTGACGCTGACGACCAATGATCCAACTGGTCCCTGTGGGGCCGCAACCGACACCATCACGATCACGATTTCACCAGCGGCGACGGCCAATGCTGGATCCGATCAAACCATCTGTTCCAACCAAACTGTGACCCTGGCTGGAAGCGTTGGCGGAAGTGCCGCATCTGGCACCTGGAGCGGCGGAGCCGGCACGTTTACCCCAAATGCCAGTGCTCTGAATGCCGTTTACACGCCATCTGCTGGTGAAATTTCAGCCGGGTCGGTGACGTTGACACTGACCACGAACGATCCAACCGGACCCTGTGGTGTGGTGACTGATACGGTGGTCATCACAATCAATGCTGGTGCCACGGTCAATGCCGGGTCAGATCAAAGTACCTGTGCTGGTGGCTCGTTTACATTGGCCGGGAGTTTTGGCGGTGCTGCAAGTTCAGCCACCTGGAGCGGCGGTACTGGGACTTTCTCACCCAATGCCAGTGCTTTAAATGCGACCTACACGCCGTCACCGGCTGAAATTACCGCCGGCGGTGTCACTTTGACCTTGACGACCAATGATCCGACTGGTCCGTGCGGAACCGTTTCAGACACGGTACTTCTGACGATCACTCCAGGAGTTTCCGTGAATGCTGGACCAGATCAGACGAAATGCGCTTCGAGTCCAGCCGTGACCCTGGCTGGAAGTATTGGAAATGGCGCAACTTCGGCCACCTGGAGCGGCGGCGCGGGAACCTTTAGTCCAGATGCCAGTGCGCTCAATGCGGTGTACACACCATCAGCCGGTGAAATCTCAGCCGGCAGCGTGACGTTGACCCTGACGACCAACGATCCAACTGGACCGTGCGGGGCGGTCTCCGACACGGTAACCATCACCATCAGTCCAGCGGCGACGGTCAATGCCGGTCCCGACCAGACAGTTTGTTCTGGAAACACCATTCCCCTCAATGGTTCATTTGGCGGAAGTGCCACCTCCGCGACCTGGACTGGCGGCGGCGGAACGTTTACGCCAAATGCCAGTTCCTTGACAGCCGTGTACACACCGTCCGCCGGTGAAATTTCGGCTGGAAGCGTGACTTTGACTTTGACCACCAATGATCCAGCCGGCACCTGTGGAGCCGTTTCAGACACGGTCACCATCACGATCAATCCAGGACCGTCAGTCAATGCTGGACCTGATCAAACAGTGTGTGCCACCAACCCAACCATTTCACTCGGAGGTTCATTTGGCGGTGGCGCCACAACGGTGACCTGGACCGGAGGCACCGGCACGTTTAACCCAAATCCAAATACACCTGGCGCCACCTATACCCCATCAGCAGGTGAGATCGCCGCCGGTAGCGTGGTATTGACACTGACCACCAATGATCCTGCTGGACCTTGTGGCGCGGTGTCCGATACCGTGACCATTACCATTACCCCGGCGGCTACGGTCAATGCCGGACCGGATCAAACAATTTGCGGGGGGAGCACTGTCTCGCTGGCTGGTGCAATTGGTGGTAGTGCCGGATCAGCCACCTGGAGTGGTGGAAGCGGTACCTATACTCCGAATTTTGGCGTGCTCAATGCGACCTATACCCCATCGGCTGCGGAAATTACCGCTGGTACGGTAACTTTGACACTGACAACCAATGATCCAGCCGGACCCTGCGGAATTGCCTCCGACACAGTAACCATCACCATCAACCCGGCGGCGGCTGTGAATGCCGGCCCCGATCAGGCCGTCTGTGCCAGCAATAGCACGGTGACGCTGGCTGGAACGCTTGGTGGGAGTGCCACTTCCGGCACCTGGAGCGGCGGCGGTGGGACGTTTGTTCCAAACAATACCACGCTGAATGCAACCTACACGCTGACAGCGGCTGAAATCCAGGCGGGAACGGTCATCTTGACCTTAACGACCAATGATCCAGCCGGTCCGTGTGGTGCAACCACCGACTCGGTGACACTTACCATCAGTCCATCGTGCAGTGAACTGGCGGTGCTCTATGTTGCCGACACGACCAACAATCGAATTCAAAAATTTGATGGGCAAACCTGGAGCATGGTCGGTGGCGGTGGTGGAAGCGCCGTCGTTGGACACTTCAGACGACCGGAAGCGGTTGTGGCCAACGTCTCAGGTACCCGAATTTATGTGGCTGATACTGGAAACAACCGAATTCAATGGTCAACCGATGGCGGAGTCACCTGGAGCCTGTTTGCATCAAACGGAATTAAGCGCAATCAGGTGAAAGGTCCCCAGGGGCTGGCGCTCGATGCTCAAGGAAACCTGTATGTGGCGGATACCTTAAACAACCGGGTGCTTCGGTTTAACGGCGGCGTGCCTGGGCTTGGTATTGAAGTGGCTGTCTCCGGTTCAAGCGCCGGACAGGTCAAACTGCCGGGAGGGCTGGCCGTTGATGCCGCGTTTACGCTCTTCATTACCGATGTGGCCAACAGTCGTATTTTGAAACTGGTCAATGCCCACACTGTTCCTGGGTCAGGAAGTGCGACGCCACTGGCAACCGCCGGGACCGGCGCCAATCAGGTTCGGTTCCCGCAGGGAGTTGCTGTTGATAATGCGGGTAATCTGTATGTGGCTGATACCGGAAACTCAAGAATATTGCAATTTACGGGTGGCCAACCAGGAGCAGGTCTCATTCTGGCGACCGTCGGTTCATCTTTGGGCCAGGTTCGGGATGCTGAAGGAGTGACGGTCAGTGCTTTCAGTACTGGAAATTTTGCCGGTGGCTCATTCCTGGTGGTCGGCGATACCAACAATAACCGGATTCAAGGGCGATTCCTCAGTGCTGGCGAATGGGTACTGGTTGGCAGCCCCAATGGACAGGGCGGAAACATCGGTCAGTTCCGAACCCCCAGTAAAATTCGTTAGTTTGTCGAAGCATTCGCAGTAAGGGATTATCCCAATTGTACTCTGATAGTTCCTTGCAAACTTCTGCACCGTCTCCAGGCCGAGCCTCGGTAGTCACTGTACCGTCTGTTTTCTCAGGGATTCAGACGGTGCAGTGGCAACCGAGGTTTTTTTCTTGCCTGAAAAATTGGGCAATTCCTTTCAGAATCAGAGCTGATGTTGTATTTTCTGACCGCTGTTCATGCCAAAGTTCTATCAGATTCCATTCTCTTTTTATTCGAGCACATTTTCCTCAGTTCTTGTGAGTAAATGATTGAGTTGATTCAGCACGGCTGTGAGTGAGCTTCTGTTATGACTGAAATGGATCCTGCCCTTCTCCTGGAACTTGAAGCACTCCGGAAGGAAAACGCAGGCTTAAAAAATCTGCTTGCCGCTTCCCAGAAAAGTGAGGTTCTGTTACAGGCATTTCTCGATACCGTTCCGTTTCTGGTCTGGATTTCAGACCGAAGCGGCACCTGTATCCTCCAGAGCCAGGTTGCCCTGGACCAGTGGGGTGATTTGAGAGGCAAAACCCTGGCTGATTTTCAGGTTCCACAAGATATTGCAAATCAATGGAGTGATCGAGAAAGACGGGTTTGGGCGGGCGAAATTATTCGCGAGGAAGTATTGTATACCTTTCAAGACCATACCCGATGGGTCGAAGAAATTATTGCTCCGGTCAAAACCAATCAGGAAATCATCGGACTGGTCGGTATCTCGCTTGATATTTCGGAGCGAAAACTCTTTGAGGAAGAACTAAAACACGCGCGGGATACGGCATTGGAAGCGTCACGAGCCAAATCTGAATTTCTGGCCAATATGAGTCACGAAATCAGAACCCCAATGAATGCCATTATTGGGCTCACCGGGTTGCTCCTGGATACCCACTTGACCTCGGACCAGCTCGATTTTGTTGAGACCATCCGTTCAAGCGGCGATAGTTTATTGACCATCATCAACGATATCTTGGATTTTTCGAAGGTTGAGTCAGGTAAATTAACCCTTGAAATTCAGCCTTGTAACTTGCGGGATTGCATTGAAGGAGCGCTGGATTTGGTCACGACCCAGGCTGTGCAGAAGGGAATTAACCTTGCCTATCTCATTGACGAATCAACCCCGGTCATGGTGATGACCGATATAACACGGCTCCGCCAGATTCTGGTAAACCTGCTCAATAATGCTGTCAAGTTCACACCACAGGGCGAAGTTTTGGTCATGGTTGAGTCCATGGCCCGAAATGGAAAGTCACATGAAGTCCATTTTACCGTCAAAGATACGGGAATCGGTATTCGAGAAAGTCATATTGGCCGTTTGTTTCAGACCTTTAGCCAGGTTGATGCCTCGACGACCCGCAAGTACGGAGGAACTGGTTTGGGGCTGGCCATCAGTCAAAAACTATGTGAGTTGATGGGCGGCACCATCTGGGTTGAAAGCCAGGAAGGGGTTGGTTCGACCTTTCATTTTACCATTGTGGCAGAGTCGGTTCCTGGTCAGTCTGAGATTGTGTTTCAAGGGCGGAGCATTGTCCTGGCTGAAAAGCGGCTGTTGATTGTTGACGACAACCCAACCAATCGAAAGATTCTGACGCTTCAATCCCAATCGTGGGGAATGCTCCCAAGGGCAACTGCCTCGCCGTTGGAGGCGTTGTCCTGGATTGAACACGATGAACCGTTTGATGTCGCCATCCTGGACGTCAATATGCCGGAAATGGACGGTTTTGATCTGGCCACTGAAATTCAGAAAATCCGGCACCCAGGCACATTGCCGCTGGTATTGTTGACCTCCTCGGCGATGAGGCCATCCCGAACGCTCTCAACCCAGGTTGAATTTGCCGCCTGTTTAACAAAACCAATTAAGCCGAAGCAGCTTTTTACACTTCTTTCCGCCATTTTTGGGCATTCCCTTCCGAAAACAGCTCCAGGTCAGGCCACAAGCGAAACTGAACCGCCGTTGGGAATGCGGTTCCCACTCCGAATCCTCCTGGCTGAAGACCACGTGATCAATCAGAAAGTTGCCCTTCGAACCCTGGAACGCATGGGATATCGGGCGGATTTGGCCGCCAATGGGTTTGAGGTGATTGAGGCATTAAAACGCCAGGCGTACGATGTGATTTTAATGGACATTCAAATGCCTGAAATGGATGGGTTAGAAGCAACTCGTCAAATTTGCAGTCGCTTTCCAAAGTCTCGAAAACCCTGGATTATCGCCATGACAGCCGGAGTTCTGGCCGAAGATCGCGAAAAATGTTTTGCTGCCGGGATGGACGATTTCATTAGCAAACCGGTCACGTTTCAGCAACTTCAAGCGGCTTTAGAACGAACCGTTATTCCCAATTTGGAAGAATTCACACCGTTTCAATAGCATCGCCAGATATAAAACCCAGCTCAGACTCAAAAATCTTGAAAGGAAACTGAAGTGATTCAATCAATTTTCAATGCTGTGATCATTGTGTGTTTGGTGAGTTGGATGGCTCAAGGCGCTTTGCACCCCAGCTCAAAACAAGATAACCCCTGTCCCAATGCTGAAACCCAGTCGGAGTTAAATGACTGTGCCCTCCAACAATTCAAAAAAAGCGATGCCGAGTTGAATGTGGTCTATAAACGAATCCTGAAAAACCTGGAGCCAACTGAGAAAAAGAATTTGATTGCGACGCAACGTGCCTGGCTTGCCTATCGAGATGCGTATGGAAAATCACTCCTGGAACGTGGGGGAAGCGCCGCCCCCATGAGAATGCATTTTGGTCTGGCCGCGTTAACCCAGGAAAGAATCAAGCATCTGATTGATGATTATGAAATTGAAGGGAATGTTTGAGAATCCAGGATTGGCAAACATTGTGACACGAATCTGAGAACTCTGGTTGAATTCATTCTATTCAAAGTGACCTTTCCGCTCACAAGCATTTAAATTAAAAAGGTTGAATCCCAAATTTAATTCAATTTGGATGAGCAACATTTTGTTAATTTCAGTAGGAGTGGTTTTTTAGTTAAGGCTTAGACTTTCAATAGTTTATAGCTCTATATCGAAGTTGGTTGGGTTGATCTTTTCCTTTGGTATGGCTTTTGCTTAATGTCAGCTATCCAATTCAAAAAGCTATGTATGCTAAGGGAAGGGTCACTATGGGAGTTCAAGTTCGAACACGCGATGGGATACTGGTTGATGTTCCCTCTCTGGAGGGAAATGTTGGAATTCCAGCTCCGAATCATTTGAGAGATATCAAGGAAATTCAAACTTTACTGAGGCGCGTGATGGCGATGGGTCATCTTCCTCAAGCCTTTGTTCCAGATCATGGTGGATTGGACAGTAATACCCTGCTTGCAATTCGGCAGTTTCAAAACAAATTCGGATTCAAAAACGCCCGGCCCGGAGATACATTAATTGCTCCCCTGAGTCCCACACTTTTAAAACTGGTTGAGCTTTCAGAGACGCCAATTCATATTCAAAAACCTGCGGCTGGACCCGTTACCCGAAAAACCGGAGCTGCTGGGCGTGAGTTAATCAAAAGCTTTGAAAAGCTCATGCTGCAGATGTATGACAATGATGGGGGCAAAAATTGTACAATTGGGTATGGGCATTTACTCCATAGAGGAGCATGCACTTTGGAAGACAGGAAAAAATACCCAAATGGTATTACTGAGGCTCAAGCTGAGGCTTTACTTGCTGAAGATCTTCAGGAAGCAGAAGCTGTTGTAAATAAGCATATTAAAGCTCCATTAACTCACAAGAGTGATTATCAGGGCGCCATGGCCTCGCTCTTGAGGTGGAATAAGGCAGATGGTGTTGTCCAACGGGGGCTCATTCGACGCCGAAACGCTGAAAAAAACCTGTTTATGAAACAGGAGTTTGCAATTTGGGTTTAACGTGATAGTCGTCCAGGAAACTATTTGGTGGCTTTTATGAGAACAGGTCCAACTTTATAACTTTTTAAAGGAAATTCAGATGTTGAAACATGTTTTAAAAGTGCTGATCGTGGTTTGTGTAATCAGTTTAATGATCCAGGGAGACTCTTTTGCTAGCTCTAAACAGAAGGATCCTTGTCAGGATGCTGAGACCCAAACTGATTTAAATGACTGTGTTTTCAAGGAATACAAAAAAGCGGATGCCCGGTTGAACCGGATGTACAAGCGAATTATGAAAAAACTAGAGCCAGCAGAGAAATCGCGTCTGCTTGCTTCTCAGCGAGCCTGGCTCAAATACCGTGACGCGATTGCAGATGAACTCTTGGAGCGAGGTGGAAGTGCCGCTCCAATGAGAATGTACGGTGCAATGAAAACCGCAACTCTTGAACGAATTAAATTTTTGAAGTGGCATTATGAAACTGAAGGGGTTGTCTAACTATCCGTGGTCACAATCCATTGAATTATCAAAAAGATATCCAGAGTGAAAAGAGGGAAAGGGAATTGATCCCGTTCCCTCTTTGATTATTGAATGGCTTTCAGCTTTTGATTCAACCGCTCCCACGCGGCCTGGTCGGCGGGTTTAGCCCAATTCCAGCCGATGCGTTCCCAATCTGGATCGTCCGGATCAAGACCCAGTACCCGAATATATTCAGCCGTACAAATAAAAAACTGGCTTTTGTACGGTAATAAATATCCTCCGGTCTGTTGCCGATGGTGACTGGCCGTTTCGTAACTGGCATACCATTCGTTGAGAAAGCCCCCGCACCGACGCGGATACAAATCGGTGAAGGTGTTTTTATTTCGGAAGGCATCGAGTTTTTCCATTCGGTGCTTTAACTCAGCCCAGGACGGAAAGTTATTTTCAAGCGCGATCACGGCCAGCGCATGTTTCAGCTTGATATCCTCTTTATTTGCAAGAATTGACACTGCAGTAGATTGAGCCAGATGTGACAATCGGCAAAACCTGGAAGCTGCCGTAAGCGCTTTTTCAGGATCGGTTGATCTGAGGTTTTTTAAGAGAATTGACGCCTGGATTTTGTATTCGTCCAGGTTGACGGGTCGGGAGACGGCCATAAAGACTCCTTTGTTTGGTGCCCACAACCCGCGATTTGGGGCAAAGAAGTTTTATGAACTCGTTGCACATCTACAACTTCAAAGGGTGAGGTCCTCTTTTGCGGGTGCAGGCGTCCCTGATCAGCCTGCACCGACCATACCTTGCCGCCTGGTTCATTGTCAAAAGGGATTTCCAGAAAGGAAAGGTCTCCTGGCCCAACTCCGAGTTCACTGAAGTGTCAGGAAATTGAGTGCCGTGACCACAAAATGTGGTGTCTGGTCGCCGAAAATTGGACCGTGGCCACCATTGGGGACAACCCAGAGTGCGGCCTTGGGAATGGCTTGATACATTTCCAGGGCGAGTGATACCGGATAAAGTGGGTCACGGTCTCCGTGGACGATTAGTGTTTGGGCTTTAATGGTTGAAAGCAACGGCGGCGTAAAATTCATGTCCTCATAACTGTCCTTCATCTGATTGGCAAGTGTCCACAATAATCGGATTTGATCATCCTCGTGTTTGTGCCACTGTCGCATTTGTTCCCATTCGGTCTCGCTTCGGTTGTCAGGAGACAACTGGCTCATGGCGATCCGGGCTTCCTTCGGAAAATAGGGAGTGGCGCTGACCAGTACCATTGCTTCCACTCGATCAGGTTGTTGGGTAGCCATATGCAGCAGAGTTTTAGCGCCACAACTCATTCCAATTGCTTGAAAGGTCCTGATTCCAAGCTGATCGAGCAAGGCAAATACATCGAGCGCAGACTGACGGTGGGTAAATTTTCCTGATGGATTGGTTGATCGTCCGTGCCCGCGCAGATCGGGTACAATCAGTTGAAACCCCGTCGGTGCCTCCGGAAAAATCAGTTCCCAGTTGCATCCAGCGCCGCTGAATCCGTGGAGGAGCACCAGCGGGGATCCTTCTCCACAGATTTCAACATACATGTCCAGTTCTTGAAGGCTTTCGATTTGCCCAGGTTCAGCTCTCATCGTTGGTCACCTGATTAAAAAAATGTGATTGAGAACTCATACTATTTAGAGCGTGTCGCAGAACTCTATGCTTGAAAAATAAGCACTTACAGCTTTTGCGAAGTTACCCTTTTGGATTCAATCCCGAAAAATCGGGAGACGTTCAATGAGTTTATGCTAGGCCAGATTCATAAGCGCTTTGTTTACAATAATTGAGTTCTGCGACACGCTCTATTTAGGGCTGAGGGTATCGGGCTAAGGGCTAAGGGAAATACAATTCTATCAATAACTTAACCTCTTATTAATACGATAGGATCATTCCAAAATGGTATCAATAATGGACCTGGATTTACCCTATCTCGGTTCATTTTTGGAATGCTCACCGACTTCAATCAAGTGGGAAAAAGTTAAGAGTTCCGCCTTTAGGCGGGTTTTGTATCCCCAGGTTGGTCCGCAGGGACACCGGGGCCGCCTGAAGGCGGAACTCTTCACGCTCTCTTCATTTCCAAACAAAGAATTGCGGTCAATCAAGTCTATCAAACAGATTTCTTCAGCTCTAAGCCCGGTTTCTTCAGCCCGACTTGCTTTAATGCCCCCCAGCGACTGGTTTGGCGTGGTCGTGGGCTGCGACGTCATCAACCAGGGTAACCAGCGCTGCCGCCACGATCATTGAAACCCCACCCAACATCACCACTTTGATTGGTTCGCTATTAAACAGATATTTCACCAGCGGTTGAAAGGTGATTGATGCGACGATTTCCGGTAACACAATGAAAAAGTTGAAGATGCCCATATAGAGCCCGGTTCGTTC
The DNA here is from genome assembly GCA_016208495.1 of Acidobacteriota bacterium. Lineage (NCBI taxonomy): Bacteria > Pseudomonadati > Acidobacteriota > Acidobacteriota bacterium. The sequence continues at coordinate 85,687 of JACQXX010000103.1, forward strand.
TTGAGGAAGTGCTCCGGAAAGAATGGCATACGGCATGGAGAGAATCGAGGCCCAGGCAATGCCAACCCCAACCATCGAAGCCAGCAGCATATATTTATCATGGATGACGTAGACCGAAAGCAGCCCGGCGCCACCACACAACAAACAGATGGTATGCGTAAGTTTCCGGCCCACAACTCGGGCAATGGCTGGAATGGCAAACGCCACCATAAAACACACCACCGAATAAGCCGCAAAACACACTCCACCCCAGTTGGCGCCGGCGGTGTATTCGGGAGATTTGGGGTCAGTTGCGCCAAACACATGGCGGGCAATGGCTGGGGAAAAGAAAATCCACATACAAAACAACCCAAGCCAGGTGAAAACCTGAACCACCGCGAGTTGTTTCATGGTGCGGGGCATTTCTTTCAAGGCATGAAGGATCTCAGTCACCCATTCCCCAGGTTTGGCTTTGCTATGCTGTTTGCGGAATTCCTCCAGATTTTCAGGCGGGTATTCGTCCGTTGTAATGATGGTGACCAACACGGCAGCCAGGAACGCAACTGCGCCAAACCAGAAAGAGTATTGTACCGCCAGCGGCATCCCGGTACTGCTCACGCCCGTAATCCCACCCCGATCAAGCAAATATGGCATGGCACTGGCGAGGGTGGCACCCAATCCGATAAAAAAGCTCTGCATCACAAACCCGGTGGTGTGTTGTTCGGGATTGAGTTTGTCAGCGACGAAGGCGCGGAACGGCTCCATGCTGATGTTGATGCTGCTGTCCATAATCCAGAGCATACTGGCCGCTACCCAAACTGCTGGTGACAGCGGCATCAGGAACAACGCGATACTGGCCAGGATGGCACCCACTAAAAAATAAGGCCGGCGACGACCCAATCGAGTCCAGGTTCGATCACTCATCGCGCCAATGATTGGCTGTACAATCAGCCCGGTCATCGGAGCCGCAAGCCATAAAATAGGAATTTCATCTGGATTGGCACCCAACCGCTCATAAATGGGGCTCATATTGGCCATCTGCAAGGCCCAGCCACACTGGATTCCAAAAAATCCAAAGCTCATATTCCAGATTTGCCAAAAGCTGAGATTCGGTTTCTGCATGCGGTTTCCTCGATGTGGGGTGCGGCGGCTTGACGCTGCTTTTAAGTTTCTAAAGCGGCGTCAAGCCGCCGCACTCCAAAAATTAATACCCGGTTTGTGAGTCAGTTGGCGGTTCGGTGCCGTCAGCGGGTACTGGCTCTTCGGCGACTTCTTCCAGGGCAGGAGCGGGCGCCTCTTCAACCACTTCAGCCGGCGCTTCAGCCGGCGCTTCAGTTGGAAATGGGACCCGGCCATACAATTCACCCAGCCGTTTCAATCGCCCGGCAATTTCATCTGTGAGTGCGCCCGCCGGATATCGCCAGTTCCAGTTGCCTTTCTCACTGGCCGGCAAATTCATCCGCGCCTCAGACCCGAGTCCAAGGAGGTCCTGAACCGGCACAATCGCATAGACTGAAACCGAAGCCATCACGGTGCGGATGAAATCCCAGTGAATCTCCTCGCCTTTGATGTTGAGGTATTCCAGGCAAAAATTTCGCTCGTGTTCGATTTGTTTGGCCGAACGGGTCGAACCACTGTTGGCCTGGCTATTGAACCAGCCAACGGTCGTGTCATTGTCATGTGTTCCGGTATACACCACTGTGTTTGGAAGATAATTATGTGGCAAATCGTGATTTTTGGTGTCGCCGGCAAACGCAAACTGCAGGATCCGCATTCCGGGGAACTCGAAATCATCCCGAAGGGCCGCCACGTCAGGGGTAATCACGCCCAGGTCTTCGGCAATGATGGGCAATTCTTCAAATGTTTCTTTGAGGAAGGTAAAGAATTCACGCCCTGGAACTTCGACCCATTTCCCCTTTTTGGCGGTTTTTTCATTGGCGGGCACTTCCCAGCAGGCAGCGAAGCCCCGGAAGTGGTCAAGCCGAATAATGTCCACCAGTCGGAGCAGGTTTTGGAGTCGGGCGACCCACCAGTGATAGTTGATGGACTTCATATTTTCCCAGTTATAGAGTGGATTTCCCCATAACTGACCGGTTTCACTGAAGTAATCCGGCGGAACCCCAGCCACGACGGTTGGATTTCCGTCTTTGTCGAGTTTGAACAAATCTGGATAGGTCCAGACGTCAGTCGAGTCATAGGCCACAAAAATTGGAATATCCCCAATGATCTTGATGCCTTTGTCATTGGCGTAGGTCTTTAGCTTTTTCCATTGTTTGAAAAACAGATATTGCGCAAATTTGTGAGTTTCGACCAGATCGTGCAATTCTTCGTGGGCTTCGTGAAGTGCCTGTCGGTTTCGTAGCGCATACTTTTTTTCCCACCCATTCCAGGCTTTTCCCTGGTGGTGGTCTTTGAGGGCCCGAAAGAGGGCATAGTCATCCAGCCAGGCGGCTTCTTCGGCGCAAAAATGCTCAAATCCGGCGGCGAGTTCCGGGGCTGGTTTCTTTTGGAAGGTTTGAAACGCTTTGGTCAGCAAAGCATTTTTGCGTTTGACCACTTCACCAAAATCCACCCGGTCCGCGCCCAATTCAGGGTAGTCTTTCAGGTCTTCTGCAGATAACAGTCCATCTGTCACCAGAGAATCGAGGCTCACCAGGAGTGGATTGCCGGCAAATGCCGAAAAGCAGGCATAGGGCGAATCGCCAAACCCGGTTGGCCCAAGCGGCAAGACCTGCCAGAGGGTTTGGCCGGCGGCTTCTAAAAAATCAACAAAAGCAAAAGCTTCGTCTCCAAGTTCTCCAATTCCGTAGCGACCCGGCAACGAGGTCGGATGCAACAAAATTCCACTTGATCGTTGAAAACTCACAGAATTCTCCTTGATGAGAAAATTACCGTTGGTTCTGAAAATGGTCTCGAACCACGGTTGGTTGTTCAATAATGCGTTTTTGCTGAATGCCGAGCACCAGTCGAATGAACTGGGCCATACACCAGGCCAGCGGAGTGGCCGCACCGGTCGTGTGGGCCATTTTCCAGCGGGCATCGGGAGGCCAGTTGCGATCCCAGACCTGTTCGCCAATCATATGGGTTGAACTGGCAAATCCCATCATGGTTCGAGCATAGAGCGTGGCGTCTTCGCCTTTGGCCAGAGCGAGTTCACCGCGTTCACCGGTTAAGAGCGGCCACAAGCGTCCGATGCCTTGCCCGGTCCAGCCGGAACCGTCCAACCGGTCACCGTAGCCATCATGGTTGTACCGATACCAGCCTGGACCTTTGGGTGTTTCAACCCGAATAGTCTTATCCATCACGGCTACTGAGCGGGTGATTTTCGGGTCGGTCCCAGGGCGAATTCCAAGCCGGACAAGTTCCAAAAAGCCTCCGTCAATGATCGAACGCTCGTCATAAGTGCCGCCGCCGTTGTTGATTTCGATTTTGGCGCCATCATTGGGGTCTTTGTCGTCATTGATCCGGAAATAATAGCCGCGCTCGCGTTCACCGGCGTCATGTGGCCCCGTCGTGGTGTAGCACCACGTTTCAACACCCGTGGCCCATTCGTTGGCTTTTTTCACATAGCGGTCGGCATCATCATTTTTCTTGAGTTTGCGGGCAATATCAGCCGCACAAATCAATCCAGCAATTTCAGCGGCAATCGTGGATGGCGAATACCCGCTTTCTTCTTCCCAGCGTTCCTGCTGGGTTTCCGGGCCGGTTTTCAAAATAAATTCGGCTGATGGGCGGATGTGCTGGCGGTAGGTGTTTTCGTCAAAGCGTTCGAGCTGCCACGCCAAAATGAGTGGAAAGGCGGCTTCGTCCATCTGGATCGAAGTCCAAAATGGCCGTCCATCCAGCCAGGAATTTTGCGGAAAGCTCCCATCAGATCGTTGTTGTTTTTCAAACAAATAATCGAGTGCCCGGTTAGCAGCTTCTGTGTCGCCGAGCGCCAGAAACGCCGTCGCAACTTGATAGAGGTCACGTGACCAGACGAGATGATAGCCGCCAATGTTGGGGTCGTCGGCGTTGGCGACTTCACCCCAGGGAATGCTCAAACTGGCAATTGACGCCCCCCGAAAGGTTTTATCTTCCAGGGCATAGAGGGTCATTGAGGCCATCGTAAACGTGTCGCGGAATTCTGGGGAAGTCGCCGGCAGTTTTTTTACAAGTGATGACCATTCATCAATATAGGCTTTTTTCACCGCCGCAAACCCGTCTTTTAACGAGCCACGGGCTTCGTCGAGGGCTGACTGAGCCGTTTCACCAAACCCAAAGGCCAGTGTTGAATCATACCCGGCGAGCTGGCCGATTTGAACGACATTCCCATTTGCTGCGCGAGTTTCAAGTGCATCCAGCTTGCCGTCTTCGGTGAGGTCGGTCCAGCCATCCGAGACCCCGGCAAACCCGCTGGAGGTCATTGAAAATGCTGGTCGCGCCACAGTGGCCATCGCAATGGTACCTTCGCTGGCAACCAGGGCTTTGGCCTCGGTGTATCCGGTGTCTTTCATGCCGCTATTTGAAATTGACGGGTCAACCAGGGCATAGATCTGGTATTGCCGCCTGTCATTTTTCTCAAGCGGGCGAAAGTTCACCTGAACCAGCAGGGTGTTGCGATTTGGGTCAGTGGTATAGGTTTTGGTCAGTTCCCAGCGGGCACCGTCACTGGTGATCTGGGTAAAACTCAGAGAATTCTTATCAGTCCAGGTGGTCTCGCGTCGGACAGCGTGCAGTGATTCAAGTCGCCGATATCCTTTGGTGTCGGTAATAATGAAATCGAGATTGCGCAGGTTGGCCACGTCCAGCCGGGGGTAGTAGACCTCAGTCAACTGGCCATCGGCGAGTGTAAACCAGACTTTCGACCGCAGACTCAGGCTGGTGCCCAATCCGGTTTTGTTCCCTGTGGTCCACGAAGACATGACACCGGGCTGACCTTTGGCGGCCTGGATCTGGGCAAAAACCGGGAGGATGGAAACACATTGCGTTACAGCTAAAATCCAAATCAACCAGCGTGCTTTTACGTCCACGTTAGAACCTCAATTTCAAAGGAAGAACCAGCCTGCCATTCATTAAAGCCTTCACGACAGGGGGGTTAGCGAAGCCAGTGACTGAGTCCGCGACCAGTCAGCTTTTCCAGCCGTTCAACTTCAGGCCGAAAAATTTCAACCAGATGCTGGCGGGTGGCTGGATTCAGTTGCTGTTTGACAAAAAACTGACGGGCATACCAGCCTTCCCAGGCACGATAGGTCCGATCAATACTCCGCAGACACCAGGGGGGAAGTGCCCGTTTAACGGCCTGTTTGGCGGGATAGTCATCAATGACAAGGCGTTCGATGGTCAGGTAAGCGGTTTGGAGAATAGAAGATTTGGGGACACCTCCGGGATTGTAATGTGTCTTGGTGTCAGCGACAACTGTTGAATCAATTTTCAGAAAGTGAAAGATGGTTTTTAAGGTCTCTTGAGGGGATTTTTGCAAGTCTTCAAAAAACAGAATTAAGAATTGATCACGTGGGAACAGCTTAAAAAACGTTTCCAGATGGGTCGCATACAGGCCATTCCACATAAAATTGTGACCCCATAGCCAGCCTTCTGAACGCCGGGTTTCCTCTTTGGCCAGGGCATCTTCAAACGATTCCGCTAACTGTTGCCGCCGCAGGCACATTTGAAAACTGGAAAACGCCCGATCCACCGGATTGCGAAGGATAACGATCATTCGAACTTCGGGAAGCACCTGGTAAATTCGCTCAGCCGCTCGATTCTCTGACAGATAGGCAATTGAAGCTTCGCCAATGGCCTGGTGTTCTTTGGCCTGGTCAAAGAGCGCCTGATACGCTTGAAAACTCTGAATCGGAAACCGGCGGTCATAATATTCAAGCATCTGGCCTGAATACTGGTTTCGGGGAGGAATGTCGCTAAAGAAGTTTGGCTCTTTGAGCACTGGCATAAACAGACTGGGGTGCTGCTGCAAATAAAAGTGGAGCGAGGTGGTCCCACATTTGGGCGCCCCGATAATGAGAAAATTTGGAAGCGGCATAACGTCCGAGTTGGGAAATAAGAATAGTTCTGCGGTAGAGAATGTGCTTGATGAGGTAGAACACCTGTGATACTAACACTTTGCAACCTGGTCATACATCCCATTTTACTTCCTGTTTCACCTCAAACTCATTTTGGAATTGCGGTCTGGTTGATTACCTGAGCCTGGCATGAATCAATTGTCATTTGGTGTCATTGGGTGCGGAGCGCTGGCGCAAAGTGTTCACCTGCCGCTATTGCGCGGGATGAAGGGAGTTCGGGTGACGGCGGTGTGTGATTCCAATCCAGAGCGGCTCACTCAAGCAGTTCACTGCTTCTCATATCCGGTGCATCATTTTTCTAATTTTCGTGAATTGCTTGCCTCGGGCGTAACACAGGCAATTCTTGTCAGCACGCCCCCGGATTCGCACGCCGCCATCGCCGGGGAGGTGCTCAAGTCAAACAACCATTTATACCTTGAAAAACCAATTGCCACGGATCTGACTGAAGCCCGTGAGTTAGTGACCGTAAGCCGAGTCCAGTCAGTTGTTTCCACGATTGGGTTTAATTTTCGGTTTCATCCACTTTTGGTTGACCTCAAACACCTGCTTGAAACTCAATATCTTGGTCAACCACTCTTTGCCCGGTCAGTTTTCTCAACTATTGCCCAGAGCCGGCCTCACTGGGCCAGGACTGATACGATTGCGGGTGTTTTCCAGGAACTTGCTTCCCATGAAATTGACCTTACGCGGTTTTTGTTTGGATGTGACATCCACCAGGTTTTTGCTCAATCCATCATTGACCCGTCAAGCATCTGCCTGGATCTTCACTTGACCAATGGGGGTGTTGCCCAGGTGTTTTGTTCGCTTCAATCAAATGAAACGGCCCAATATGAAGTCTTTGGAACACTGTGTTCCGCCAGAGTTGATCGCTATCAAAGCTGGAAGGTCAGGATTTGCCCTCTCCGGGCTGAGGGGAAAGCTGGTGCAATCCTGCGCGCCGTGAAAGAAATATCTGGTTTCCCATATGCGCTCCGCCGCTGGCGAGCACCGGCGAATGAGGTGTCATATGCTCGGATCCTTTCAGCCTTTGTTGAAAAGATCCGAACTGGTCACGGTACACTTCCCACGCTGGAAGACGGCTTGCGGTGTTTGGCCATTGAGCAGGCGGCGGTTGAGTCGCTTCACATAAACAGACCAATCGAACCAACGCTTGATTTTTGAAACAAATGACCACCAAAAGCCACCTCATTGAAAGTTCGTGAATTTATTTTTAAGCGAGGAGCTCCAGCAATGACTCAAACTCAATCAGGTTTGCACCAGGAGATTTTCGAGACAGCGCTTGCGCTGGCAACTCCAACCGGAGCGGTGAACCAACCAAAATTTGTGAAGACGTTCACCCGTGCGCTCAACCGGCGTGGGATTATGTGGCTTGGCCAGACCTGCAACTTGAGATGTCATTTTTGTTATTACCTGGATCGGATTGAAAACCCGCAGCATCCAGAACATGGCTTTATGTCATTAGACAAAAACCGCCGCATCTGCGATACCCTGGTGGAGGTCTATCACAATACTTCGGTTGATATTCAGGGAGGTGAACCCACCTTGATGCGTGAACTCCCAAACCTGATTCGGCATTGTTCGGCGATTGGGCTTGATGCCACGGTAATCACCAACGCGCAGGTATTGGAGCACCGAAAAATCGTGGACCAGTATCAGGAAGCCGGGATTCGGGATTTTCTGCTGAGTATCCAGGGGTTGGGCGAGGTCTATGATCAAATTGTTGGACGGCCCGGCGCGCATATCCGTCAGATGAAAACGCTCCGCAATCTGCAAGAAGCCGGTGTTACTTTCCGAACCAACACGGTTCTGGCTCGTCAGGTGTTACCTCAGCTTCCATTTATTGCAGAGCTGGCGATTCAAACTGGAGCGCAAGTCGTGAATTTTCTTGCTTTTAACCCCTTTGATGACCAAAGTCTGGCGGGGAAACGGAGTATTGAAGGGGTTCCAAGGTACAGTGAGATCTTTGAATTTCTGAGTCCAGCGCTTGACCGACTCGAAGCTGCCGGTGTTGAGGCAAATGTTCGATACCTGCCATTGTGTGTCGCGCCGGAACGTCATCGAAAGGTCATGCACAACTTTCGGCAGATTCCATATGACCTGCACGAAAATGACTTTGCAAGCTGGTCCTGGACCGGGCTGTCTCCCCAACGTGAAACACACGCCGAACTCTCTCCGCCAATTGCATTTGGCCCACGGATCAAGACCGGGTATTTGCAACCGATTCTTCATCAAATCAAGAAATTACCTGCCGTGGAACGGGTTTTGAAAACCGCGAAGTCACAGGTTGAGCACCAGATGGCCAATCTGTATCAGACCGTCCATTCTTCTGAATCAATCGAGGATTTGTATCAACAGGACGCCCGACTTCGAGCCCAAGACCACTGTGGATATCGGTATGTTCCAGCCTGTGCCAGTTGCGACGTCAGATCAATTTGTGATGGGTTTCACGGGGACTACGCCGATCTGATGGGAGAAGCCGATGCCCACCCAATCAAACTTGGTCGTCAGGTCACGGATCCAATCCATTTTATCCAGGCTCAGGAGAAGTCAGTTCATCCCACCGATTTTGCCTGGCTCGAACAGGCCCAGATTTCACGACCGCCCCTCACTCAAAACATTGAGCGGTCAGGGCCCAGGGCAGAAGCGCCAGGATAAGGAGTTTAGGCTCGCAGGGCTGCCGTATAATAGCCGTGGTGCGAAGCCCACGGTCACGGCCAGAACGGGATCCAGGCCCTACAAGAGCATCGTTCAATGCCGACGGAAAGGATACAGGGTTTCTTAAGTACCTTACCGAAAATTTCCAGACATTTTGAACCACGAAACACACGACATACACGAAAAGAATCAAACACTTACCAAATCCAATATCTCAGGAAATTTATGACAAGGTACTTATACCATTTTGGGCTGAGGGTATCGGGCTAAAGGCTGAGGGAAATACATTTTCATCAGTAACTTAGCCTCTCAAAAATGCGATAGCTTCATTCCAAATTGGTATTATTCTGGCGCATATGATGAATCCCGGCTGGTTATTGCTCTGGTGAGTTGTTCTCCAAAATATCCAGAAAAACCCGAATCGTTTTGCCTTCGATGAGCGCCACATCATAGTTGCGACCACCTCCGAAGTTTCCATTGACAATTCTGGTATCGAGACTGGTTGAGGTGCTTTCATACCGAATGACCGGCACCCCATTGGCCAAAAGAATCCGATTGGTTGGGTTTGCTTCGTCCTGGGCCAGCACCAGCACTGACCCATTTCCAGCCTGTGGTGCCTGGGCAATTCCCAGGAGCTTGAAGTTTTCCGGAAGTGAAAATTCAGTTGAGGCCAGGTAGTTTCCGCTTCCATCGGTTGAATAAACCCGTACCCGGTCGTCTCCCAACACCAGCAGGTCAGTTCCATTGTAGACAAAATCCACCGTTCCAACCGCAGGGATCACATCGCGAGTGACGATTTCCGATTCAATCGGAGTCCCAAACGTCGTGGCTGAAGTCCGAGGGAACACCAGAAGTCGGCGCTGGTTGTCTCCATCTTCAGCAATGGCGATGACGTCAACCAGGTCATCCTGATTCACATCAAGCACTTTCAACCCTCGGAGCGGGGTTGAACTTGGAGCCGGAACCACAATCGGTGGGCCGAAGGTTCGGTCTGGCCTTTCGGCTCGAACGGTCAATTCCGTTCCGCCAGTTACTTTTAAGAAAGCATAAACCTGTGGGCCGAATTTCAAACGGATCGCTTCCAACGATACCAAGGTCTCGATCCAAATAAACGGTGACTGCTTGTTGAGGTTGGCCAACGGGTTGAGCCAAAATATCGAGTTCAAAATCTCGGGACGTATTGAACTGTCCAGATTCGGCACTGAGCGTCGCGCCAAACGGCATGTTGAACCGGGAATCAAAACTGAAGGAGCCGGTTCCGGAGCTGAAATAGATCCGACTGGCCTGGTCAGCAAATCCAATGAACAGGTCATCCGGCCCGTCCCCACCAAAATTCCAGGTGACCACCGACGTCACATCGGAGGGAAGCAAGGTGACTTTGGTTTGGGAAACGGTGATCAGGCCCAGATCGGTTGTGCCTCCACGAACCACCGACACCCAGGCGGAACGTCCCTGGTAGCCCTCGATTGGCTCCTCAACCCTGGCCGAAACTGCTTTTCCAAAGGGCAGGGTGGGCACACCGACAAACTCAAAGAAGCCGCCAGCATCGGTGACTGTGGTTTGGTTATCGCTGTGGAGCGTCACCTGGGCATTGGCGATACTGATTCCAACCGGGGTCACCACTCTTCCAGTCACGGTCGTCAATGGATCTGGCGCAATGGAAATCGTCACCGGTGCGGCTTCCCCGACATTCCCGGCGGAGTCAATTGCCCGGGCTTCAAACGTGAGTTGCGTTCCCGGCGCGGCATTGGGCACGGTGTAGGACAGTTGGAACGGCGCTTCGGTCAAATTCGCGGCAACCTGGCCGTTGACTTTGATTTCGACTCCGACCACGGCAATGTCATCGGTGGCGGAAACCGTAATCGGGAAAGTTTCGCCTCCCACAACCGTCAGGTCAGCCGTTGGCGATGTAATTTCGGCCTGCGGAGGCACGTCATTCCGATCTGTCTGGTTGTACTGGCTGATGATAAGTTGGGAATCTCCGGTTCGCTGGTTTTGATTGCCGTTGATCGCAGATGCTGTCAGGTAGGTAAACGACTCATCCACGGCAATTCCAGTTGCAAACCGGTAGCGGTTGATACCGCCGGGTACATCCAGGCGTGACGCTGGAACCACCCCAGCCAGGACCGCACGCGACTGGTTTTCAGGCACAACATACACTGGAATAAACCCGACTGAAAGCCCTCGACCAACCGCACTAAAGATCAAGTTTCCCTGGACTTCCAGATCGGAAAGAATCGTGAGTTCGAGCGGTGTCACCCCAGCGATTTGTGGAGACTCAGGGTCCTGGACATTGACTGAAAGCAGGCCATTCTCAAATGTTTCCGACGACCGTCCAGCAATCAGCGCGGTTGAGCCGAGGACCGCCACATCAAGATTGACCGGTCCGGTTGCCGCCGTCCCACGGAGTTGCGGCACCGCTGGATTGGACATATCAATCACCAGCAACCCACCATTTCGAACCGCCAGAAATGCCAGTTGGCGGCTGTCATCCACATCCACGGCATTGGCAAACTGGGTCGCTGGATCTGGGAGCGAGTACGTTCCCACTTCATACGGTGAGAACGGAGAGGCAATGTTGATGATCTTGAGACCGGTTTCACCGGCGGCGACATAGGCATAGTCACCTTTGACGACCAGGTCCACCGCATCTCGGAATGGAACTGTTGCGATCACCTGCGGATTGGTCGGATCGGAGATATTGACCACCGACAACCCACCTTCGGCACAGGCCAGGTAGGCAAAATCCCCAGCAATGCGAATATCATTGGCGCTTCCGTCCACATCTACGGCGCCAATCAGCTTCGGGCTGGCGGGCTGGCGGGCATCCACGATTTGTAATCCGGCAACCCCAGCCGCCACAAAGGCAAGCTGATTTTTGACTTCGACATTATTGGCCGAACCTGGAATCCGGATGTTGCCGACCAGCGATTCATTGAAATTGGTCACGGCGACCAGGGTATCCGAGACCAGAGTGGCATTCCGCACCCGAATGGTGGTCGACCCAGGGGCAACGCCAGCAATTTTCCCTGCCGTATCCACGGCGGCAACCGAAGGATTGAGGGACTGAAAACTGGTTGCTGGATGAGCGGTCAAATCAAGGGTTTCACCGGTGTCAAACGTGCCAATCACCGAAAGCTGAACCGGTTGTTGTGGCACAATCGTGCCGACGCTCAACCCAATCGAACGTGGTGTCACCGAGAGTGAAACCAGCCGTGGACCATTGTCCGGCGGGAAGCTCGCCGGGTCTTTCGGGTCGTAGCCAAGCTGGATTTCCGTGCCGTCGTCAATCCCATCCCCATCCGAATCAGCACTGTTCGGGTTGGTCCCAAGGGCCACTTCATCACCGTTGGTCAGACCATCGCCATCCGGGTCGGCATCAGCGTCGGATGGGTCGTTAGGATTGGTGCCGTTTTGGAGTTCGGCATCATCCGGCATCCCGTCATGGTCGGAGTCCACGCTAAAGATAAATGGTCCGGCATTGACTGATCCCCAGGGAATGAGGGCAACGGTGGCTGTCCGGCCTGTAATTGTAGGTTGAGGTGAATTTTGCGGGAAGACCACAACTGTTGGGATAAAAACCAGGAACGTAATGAGATAAAGTCCTATTGCTTTCCGCTGAAATAATTTCTGATCGTTTTGTTGAGTCATTGATCTTCACCACTTTTCTTGTTTTTAGGAAAAACTGGTTGCAAGTTTTTCTCTCCTCCTAATCGAGAGAAAATCAACTTCCTGAGGCTAAATTCTTGTTGTTCATTCCGACTAGAAGGGCATCTTTTCAATCTTGGACAAATACTTCAATTGGTTTTAACCGATTGACAATATAGGCTTTGCTCTGACTTCAAAACTCGCAACCAATTCAAAGACAAGTTGGCTCTTTGGTATTTGCCGTGACAATTGGCATTTTGATTAAGATTCGAACCGGTAAATTCTTTAGAATCAATAGAGGCAGTTCAACCCAGATCCAAGATCAATCTGATTAGATGTCGTTTCATTGATATTTCCAGTGCTACGTTTAAACAAAATCTTACCTGGATGTTTTAGATCGTTCCCACCCCTTACTAATGAATGTCTTAATTTCCAATTATTACCCCTTGGCGTTGAACACATTGAACCATCTGGCGCTTCACCAAACGGCCTATTCCCTCCTATATTTACTCTGACAAATTCTCTGAAATCATACTCAACTATTCGACTATATCTATAACTTTCTAAGTTTTCTTGTGGCCCACCACCTGGTGCATCAATACTATAAATATAGTCTAGCACGCTAACATCTGACTCAGCGTGGTTATGAGGATCGTCATTTGGTGTTTCTATGTATGTTGGACACGTGGTAGCAGGAATGCTAGTTGTGTCAGGATACTTTTTACCTTTACTTTCATTCACAGTCACATCTGTTCCACAAGCTTGTCTTGAAACATCAAATATCACTATCTTTTTATTGTGGTATTCCCATATCCCTTGCGGAAATAGCTTCGCACGAAAGACTATTACATTATTAAAAGTTTTGTCAGGGTTAGGCACAGGGTTTGCGCCTTTATAGTTTAATATATTAAGACCTGCTGATAAAATACCATTTTCTCTTATTATTTTCCCAACATTTGAAAGATTAATAAATGGTTGATCATCAGTAGGAGGAAGTAGATCACTGTTATTATGATAAAAAGAATCAAATTCTGCCCAAACCCCAGTTAAAGTAACAGTATCCGTTAGTCCTTTATAACTTAACTGGATATTCTTGTCTTGCAAGGTTAGGCTTTTCTCTGTAAGCTCAACCCAAACAGTTAAGGGAAGTGCTGAAATATTAAACTCACGAGTCAAAACCTCAACTTCCTTTGTATCCTTTTCCCAGAGTTTAATTGAGGGTGAACTCAATTGAATTTGTACTTTTTCTATTCCCGGAGGTACCGGGGTTGGCGGTTGTATTAATAATTCCATTAAATCAACTTCGGAATACACACTTGATTTTACAGATTGGTCAATACTGTCTATTACTTTATCATCGTCGGTGTCGTTTAAATTTGCGACTGTGAAAGCTCCCCTTGTCTCTTCATCTTTCTCGGAAACAACTGCGCCTAATCCACTTTTTGGAATCTTTTTCCCTGAATCAAAAATAACTAAATTCACGCTTAACGAAGTGGCAACAACCTTATCAGTAATTCCCTGATAACTTGTTTTAACCTCAATAGATAATCCGATAAAGTAAAAATGGGGTAAGCTCCCGCTGCCTACCTGTCGGTAGGCACACGTCTGCCCTTGCGGATCGTCATCCGACGATCCGCCCAAATTGAATCAGCCCGACGACCGCTGAGGCCACCATCG
>JACQXX010000104.1 GCA_016208495.1 Acidobacteriota bacterium
CCCGCCGCCGCCGAAAACTCCAAACACTTCCGGACGAAGTGATTGCTTTTCTCACACCTGGAGTCAATTCTCAATCCAAGGCTTTGGCTTTGTAACTTTATGCAAATTTTATTACTTACAGCTTATCCTGGCGCTTATGGGGTGCTTACCGGACCGCCACTCAAAATCTTTCCAGAACCTGGTTCAAACAACAGATATTGAACTTTGAGAAAATCAGAATCGCTTACATTCACATTCCTGAACTTGAGTTCAATCCAGATAACCCAGGTTTGATCATCGGCAGAAAAAGCCAGTTCTTTGGCTTCCCAGCGTGAGACATTGTCATTTTCAATGATTTTTACACCACGAATAGATCGCAACTTACTCTGGCAGGCACCGCGCACAAGCTCTTCAAGTTCAAAAGGTTGCGAATCGTCGTGATATGAAGTCACGACGAAAAAGGTCGGTGCCGACCGCACAGCAGTATTCTTTGTTACCGGTAAGGAGCTGTTTTTTGGTTGGGAATCAGCCGGAGTCGTTGGTATTCGCTGACGCCCGGATTGTCCCCAGGCAGGTGAACTCAGAGCCAAAATGATCAGCAAAATGGGCATCCATCGCGCCCAGGACAGCCGATCATGCTGATGAGAGTGACTGGAAATCTCAGCACAGGACATAGCATGGCCTCCTTTGAGAGGAAGTTTTGAAGGCTAGGAACGGGAAAAGTCAGGATTGATTGAGGTTATTGAATTGTTTTGGGGATGAGGAATCCGCCAGCGCCTGTGATGCACAATGCCCGTCAGGGGTGGATTCTATTAAAAAATAAAGAGTTCAGGCTATCGCAAGACACATCTCCGTTGACAGGAAGACGGCTTCCGCCATACCCTACACGCTTTTTCAGAACCACACCGACATATAGCATGTTGCAAGCCCGGAACCCGGAACCCGGAACCCGGAACCCGGAACCCGGAACCCGGAACCCGGAACCCGGAACCCGGAACCCGGAACCCGGAACCCGGAACCCGGAACCCGAATCCTCAATTCACCTCAGGACACATCAAGACATTATGCACTGGCACAATCTGTTTATTCCAACTTTGCGCGAAGCTCCAGCCGACGCTGAGGCTGTGAGTCATAAGCTTCTGGTACGCGCCGGGTTTATCCGGCAATTGACGGCAGGCGCCTATTCAATTCTGCCGCTTGCGCAGCGCACAATTTTGAAAATCACTGATATTGTCCGCCACGAAATGAATGCCATCGGCGGTCAGGAATTTTATCTCCCGGCGCTCAATCCAGCTTCAATCTGGCGTGAATCAGGCCGGTGGGATGTGATGGGCGACAATATGTTTCGCCTCAAAGACCGTAAAGGCGCGGAACTGTGCCTGGGGATGACCCACGAAGAGGTCTTCACCTCGATTGCCCGTCACGAAGTGCGATCCTACAAAGAGCTTCCGCAAATCTGGTATCAGATCCAGAC
Organism: Acidobacteriota bacterium; assembly: GCA_016208495.1. Taxonomy (NCBI): domain Bacteria; kingdom Pseudomonadati; phylum Acidobacteriota; species Acidobacteriota bacterium. The sequence continues at coordinate 1,454 of JACQXX010000104.1, forward strand.
CAAATTCCGCGATGAACCCCGTCCAAAGTCTGGATTGCTGCGGGTGCGGCAGTTCACGATGAAAGATTCCTACTCCTTTGATATTGACCAGGCTGGGCTGGATCAATCGTTCGACCTGCACGACGCCGCTTATCGTCGGATTTACAGCCGGTGTGGGCTCAAATTTGCTGTTGTCGAAGCCAGCAGCGGTGCCATGGGCGGTAGCGCGTCGAGCGAATTTATGGTGGCTTCAGACGCAGGTGAAGACTGGATTGCCAGTTGCCCGGAATGTGGCTATGCCGCCAACGTCGAAAAAGCAACCTCTAACCTGCCCGTGATTGAAGATGGCGAAGGGTTAGCAGCACCTGAGAAATTCCCAACGCCCAATGTGCGCACAATTGACGATCTGGCCAATTTTGAAGGTGGCGCGGCGGCTGACCGGCAGATTAAGACCTATGTCTGCATCCTGGATGAAAAGAACCTGGCGCTCCTGTTATTGCGCGGGGATCACGAATTGAATGAAACCAAGGTGCTCGATGCAACGGGTGCCATCCAATTTCGCCCGGCGCATCCAGAGGAAATCTTTAACGCACTGGGCGCGCATCCGGGCAGTCTCGGGGGTGTTGGCGTTATTAAATACCCGATTTATGCCGATGAATCATTGCGTGGACGCCGTGCGATGACCACCGGTGCCAACGAAGATGATTTCCACTTGCGCGGTGTCGAAATCGAACGCGATATCAAAGTCACCAAATGGGCATCACTGCGAACCGTCAAAGCTGGTGAAGGCTGCCCGAAATGCGCCGGAACGCTCGATGTCAACAAATCCATCGAAGTCGGCCATATCTTTAAGCTTGGAACCAAGTACAGCGTCTCGATGGGCGCCAACGTGCTCAACCAGGAAGGTCACGAAGTTCCGATTGTGATGGGAAGCTACGGCATTGGCGTCGAACGGATTATGGCTGCCGCTGTCGAACTCTATCATGATAAGGACGGGATTTGCTGGCCGGTTTCAATTGCTCCTTTTGAAGTCGTAGTGACTCCGGTCAACTACGCCGACGAAGAAATCTCCCGCGTCGCCAACCAGGTGTATGACGGCTTGAAAGCACAGGGCATTGACGTGCTGCTTGATCGCCGTGACGAACGCCCCGGCGTCAAATTCAAAGATGCTGACTTGATTGGGATTCCCTATCGCGTGGTGGTCGGAGCGAAGAAGCTGAAAGACCAGAAGGTTGAATTCTTTACCCGCTCGACTCGCTCATCCGAAGACATCGCCGTGGCCGACATCATCAACCACGTGGCAGGTGCGGTACGTGCTGAGCATGAACGGCTGAAGAAAGCAGAATGAAGAATTGAGAAAGTGGTTAGTGGTTAGTGGTTAGTGGTTAGTTCTTGGAATGTATTGATTTCTAACCACTAACCACTAATCGGATGCGCCCAGCAGGACTCGAACCTGCGACCTACGGCTTCATACCACTATAGCTTTCGCTACCCCCGTTGGGTTTGTGGTCTGGACTGTATCTTCACCATTTCAGGTGCAACACGTGCAGTCTCTACGGAACCCCTGGAGTTTACTTTTTGAATTTCTGCAACCCCAAAAGCATTTACCCTGAGCAATTTAACCATTTTCAGGTTGAATGCCAGCCTTCAATGCTTCAAAAGAAGGTTTCCTCGGTATTACCAGCGATGAGTACTCATCGGGAAGGCTTCACCGATATAGTGCTGTGCATTGCTGCAATTTTGTTTCTTGCAGCAAGTCCAATTTTCGGTTAGAAGGCCGTTGCTCTATCCAACTGAGCTATGAGCGCGCAAAGAACAATTTGAACGGAGCGCGACTATAGCAAAACCTGAGCTGGCGTTTCCAGACGTTTTTTCTCCAGCGACGCTCCCCATCAACGCGAAATGTATCGTTATCATCATCTTACCATCGTTATTCCGATTCACAACGAAGCGGAACTCCTTCCCTCAGTGGTTGCTTCCTTCCCTGATTTTGTAGATCACGTGATTTTTGTGGATGACGCCAGCACCGATGACACCCCGGCGGTGCTCCGGCACATCGTTGATTCCCGATCAGGGCGGTTTACCGTTTTGAGACACCTGACCAACCAGGGTGTTGGCGCGGCAACCGTCACCGGCTATCGCCATGCGTTGACCAGTAAAGCTGATTTGATTGTGCTGATGGACGGGGACGGTCAGATGGATGGCCGGGACTTGCCGTTGATGCTTGATACTCTCATTGGCGGCCCATTTGATTTTGTCAAAGGGAATCGCTTTGCGCATTCAAGCATTCAGCGCATGCCCTGGACGCGCTATGTGGGAAATTCCATCCTGAGCTGGCTTACCAGACTCGCCCTGGGCTGTAAACATCCGATTGACGCTCAATGCGGCTTTACGGTATTTCGAGCAACTGGCCTGCGGCAACTCGATCTACATCATTTATTTCCAAGATATGGGTTCCCCAACGACCTGCTGTTTGAAGTCGCTGCCAAAGGGTTGTATTTCACCAGCGTCCCGGTGCGGACCGTTTATGGCAACGAAATTTCCGGAATCAATCCATTTGTGGTGCTGCCAACCATTTTCGGGCTGATTGCCCGTGGCTACTGGCGTCGGCTGGGACGGCAAAGCAACAAACCCCGCACCCAGTGGAGTGAAACGCGAGCGAGTCAGTAGTCAGTAGTCAGTAGTCAGTAGTCAGTAGTCAGTAGTCAGTAGTCAGTAGTCAGTAGTCAGTAGTCAGTAGTCAGTAGTCAGTAGTCAGTAGTCGAGTGTTGGGATTTTGAAGCGCCTGTCAAGTGTATTTGGTTCTATTTGAATCATTTAGAAACAATTCTTTTCAAGAATTTGACGAATTCAACGATCCGGGTTTTGTCTACTGACGACTGACGACTGACTCATCAACGACTGACGACTGACGACTGACTTACAAGCGAAATTGCAAATTCCCATCGAAACAGGTAAAACTACGGCTGTCGCCATTCCTGCAATTCCCTCATCCATAACAGGATTTTCCCTTACGTTGCACTCGTCAAATACCAATACCAGTCATTTTTTCCTGATGACCGTTCTCTGACGGCACCCGATTGACCTGTGACTTAACCCGGAACCCACTCTTTCACCGAGGATCTGAGTATGATTCAACCAGCAGCACGCACCCGAAATTACAACTACGCCATCCGCAATATCGTCGTCGAAGCCAAGAAAGTCGAAGCTTCAGGCCGTCCGGTCACCTATCTCAACATTGGTGATCCGGTGATCTATGGGTTCCAACCACCCCAATCACTGATGGACGCCATGGCCAAAGCCGTCCGTGACGGCAACAACGGCTATGCCCCGTCAAATGGAACAGTTGAAGCCCGCGAGGCCATTGCCGAAGATTCAGCGAAGTTTGGAATCCCGATTTCACCTGAAGATGTGATTGTGACGTCTGGGGCGTCTGAAGGCGCGGATTTGATTTTGAGTGCCTTGCTGGAAATGGGCGATGATGTGTTGACTCCCTGCCCAACCTATCCGCTGTATTCGGCGATTACTTCCAAGCTGGGTGCCAAAGAGAATTACTATCATCTGGACCCGAAAAACAACTGGTTGCCGAACCTGGATGAAATTCGCGGCCTGATTACTCCACGCACCCGTGCCATGGTGGTTATCAACCCCAATAATCCAACCGGAACGGTGTATTCCAAAGAACTCCTCCAGGGGCTGCTCGATATTGCCGCCGAACACAACCTGGTGGTACTGGCCGATGACGTCTATCATCGGATGACCTATGGCCCGGCGGGTGCCCGACTGGCGGAACTGGCCCAGGGCATGGAAGTTCCGGTCATCACGCTCGAAAGCCTTTCGAAATCACACCTGGTGCCAGGCTGGCGCGTCGGCTGGATGACCTTTACCAACAAACCGGCAATGGCGGACCTGATCCCAGCCATTCGGAAAATGGCGGATGCCCGCCTGTGCAGCCCGCTTCCAACGCAGTGTGTGATTCCAGCCGCGCTTTCCGACCTCTCACACCTCAAAGAGACAATGGAAGCCATGAAATTGCGGGCTGACATCACGGTTGAGTCTATCAATGCGATTCCTGGAATGAACTGCACCCGTCCAGAAGCAGCCTTTTATATTATGGCCCAAATGGAAAACCTGGCTGGTGCCACAGATGAAGAGTTTGTGCTGGCCTTGCTGCGCGAAACCGGAATCCTGTTTGTGTATGGGTCAGGGTTTGGCCTCAACCCGCAAGATGGCTATTTCCGCATCGTGTTTTTGCCTCAACCCGAAGTGCTGCGCGATGTCTATGCCCGGCTGGGTGAATTTGCCACCGCCTGGCCTCATCGTGCCCGGCAGGCAGCGCAGGGGTAGGAGTGAGTGAAGTAGTGAAGTAGTGAAGTAGTGAAGTAGCGAACTTACGAGCGAGTAGCGAACTTACGAGCGAGTAGCGAACTTACGAGCGAGTAGCGAGTAGCGAGTAGTGAGTAGTCAATCAACTTTTGGTTGAAAATATGCTTTGAGCCGGTCAAGTTTTTACACGAAGAAACAAAACCTTTCTGAACTATCTGAACTGATTCAATTCTTTCTGACTACTCGCCACTCGCTACTCACTACTCACTCGTAAGTTCGCTACTCGCTCTTAAAAAGGTCAGGCACGGGTACGGGTTTCCAGGAAAGGTCAACCTAAACCGCAGTCCTGGACGTATGGGAAAATCCCGTCGCACACAACAATGCCAAACATAACCCACGTTCACTTGTTTTTTGGAAGCAATGGTTGACCCACTGAAAACAACCATGGAACCAATTACAGGAACCAAGGCGAGTCTCCCCTCGCTTTCATAACTGACCTTTGGATAATGAGGAAGTTTCAACATGCGTGATTTTCTAAAGCAGGTATTTGCGAGTCTCACCGGGCTGGTGCTCTTTAGTCTGCTGGCTCTGGTGGTCGTGATTTTCTTGATCGGGAGTATCATCAGTAGCTCGGGCGGTAAACCCGAGCCGAAAGTGGATGACAAAGCGGTTCTGGTCTTCAATCTTTCAACCAACATTTCGGATGCCGCCCCTGATGCTGATCCTATCAAAGCATTTCAGGATGCGGCGTTTGGGAGCCGGACCAAAAGTATTTCGTTGAGTACGGTGCTCGACACTTTGGACAAGGCATCCAAAGACAAGCGCATTGTTGGACTGTACCTGTACGGCAACTTACAAGCCGAAGGATATGGCTCCGGGTTTGCCGCGCTCAAGGAAGTTCGGGAAGCCCTGGAACGCTTCCGGGCCGCCGGGAAAACCATTACCTTCTATGACATGGGAATTGGCGAGCAAGAGTATTATCTGGCCTCGGTCGCCAATACCATCGCGCTCAACCCGTTTGGCGCCGTCGAAATGAACGGGTTTGCCTCACAGCCGATGTTTCTGGCCGATGCCTTCAAAAAGTATGGAATTGGCGTTCAAGTGACCCGGGTTGGAAAATACAAATCAGCGGTCGAGCCTTATCTTTTAAATAAAATGAGCCCGGAAAATCGCGAGCAGCTTGAAAATCTGCTTGGCGATAACTGGAACGAATTCCTGACCGCCGTGGGCAAGAGCCGCAATATTCCAGTTGCCGATCTTCAGAAAATTGCGGATGAACAAGCGCTCCTGATCGGTGAACAGGCCAAACAACAAAAGCTGGTTGATAAGGTGGTGTATTTTGACGAAATCGTCACCGACCTCAAGAAACTTACCAACACGCCTGACAAAGACACAACCTTCCGCCAAATCAGCCTGCCTGCCTATTCAAAGGTTTCACGTGAATCACTGGGGATTGCCAAAGAATCAAAGAATCTGATTGCCGTGGTGTATGCCGAAGGTGAAATCGTTGATGGTACAGGCACTTCAGATCAGATTGGCGGTGACCGGCTGGCCAAACAACTGCGCGATTTGCGGCAGGATCCGGATGTCAAAGCCGTGGTGCTACGAGTCAACAGTCCCGGTGGAAGCGCCAGCGCCTCCGAAGTCATCCAGCGGGAAATCATCCTGACCAAAAAAGCCAAGCCGTTGATTGTGTCAATGGGCTCCTATGCAGCTTCCGGCGGGTACTGGATTTCGACCTATGCCGATCATATCTTTGCCGAACCCAATACCATTACCGGCTCAATTGGCGTGTTTGGGTTGTTGATTAACGTTGGCCAGCTTGCGAACGACCATGGCGTGGCCTGGGATACCGTCAAAACTGGGAAATATGCCGATCTGGGCACGATTTCACGACCGAAAACAGACGAAGAACTGGCGCTCATTCAAAAAACCGTTGACCAGATTTATGACCAGTTTCTGGCCAAAGTCTCTGAATCACGCAAATTGCCCCGCGAAAAAGTCGCTGAAATTGCCCAGGGCCGGGTCTGGTCAGGCATTGATGGCAAAGAGTTGGGCCTGGTGGATGAGCTTGGCGGCCTGCAGGACGCCATCAAGTTTGCCGCCAAGAAAGCCAACCTTGGCGACAACTGGAAAACGACTGAATATCCAAAACCAACTTCCACGGAAGAAAAAATTCGTGAGTTGCTGACTTCTGACGACCAGCCTGATCGGTTGGCGAAAACCACCGCGGTTGTGCGTGAATTTGGCCGATTACAGGAAGAATTGTCGGTTTTAAACTCAATGAATGACCCGGTGCATGTGTATGCACGATTGCCATTTTCAATTCGAATTGACTAAATATGGAGTGCGGCGGCTTGACGCCGCACTCCAAACTATTCCTCTTTGTGGAACCCCCGATGAATGAAGCTGAGCTTCTGACTGCTAAAATATTGATTGTTGATGATATACAGGCCAACGTGTTGCTGTTTGAAGCCATGTTGAAGTCGGAAGGCTACAGCAATGTCTACGGCACGACCGATTCCCGCAAAGCGGCTGATTTGTACCGCCTGTACAAACCTGACCTGGTGCTGCTGGATCTGGATATGCCCTATCTGAACGGGTTTGATGTTATGGATCAATTGAAAGAAATTGAATCCGAGTCATACCTGCCGGTCCTGGTATTGACTGGCCTCTCTGATCAGAGTGTTCGGATTCGGGCGCTTGAGTTTGGGGCTCGTGACTTTTTGTGCAAACCATTTGAACACGTCGAGGCATTAACCCGGATTCGCAACCTGGTCGAGGTGCGGCTGCTGCACAACGCCGTTCGGGAGCAAAACCGGATATTGGAGGAAAAGGTCCGCGAACGCACTCGCAAACTCCGCGAAACTCAGCTCGATATTATTCGTCGGCTCGGGCGGGCGGCTGAATACCGTGACAACGAAACCGGGTTTCATGTGATCCGCATGAGCCACTTCAGCGCCTGTCTGGCCCGAACCGTGGGATTTACCGATGCCGAATGCGAAATCCTGCTCTATGCCAGCCCAATGCATGATGTTGGAAAGATTGGAATTCCAGACCACATCTTGTTGAAAAATGCCCCACTCACCTCTGAGGAGTGGACCATTATGAAAACCCACACGGTCATTGGATCAGACCTGCTGGCTGGACACGATTCAGAGTTAATGCAACTGGCATCGGAACTCGCCTTATGTCATCACGAAAAATGGGATGGGAGCGGGTATCCGCGAGGGTTAAAAGGTGAGGAAATTCCACTGATTGCCCGCATTGTGGCTTTATGCGACGTGTTTGACGCCCTCACATCAGCCCGACCGTATAAAAAAGCCTGGTCGATTGAGGAAACCATGGCCTATATCGAAGGGGAAAGTGGAAAACACTTTGACCCCAATCTGGTTGGACTCTTTAAGCAGGTCTTGCCTGAAATCCTCGAAATCAGGGCACGCTATGCCGACCCGGTTGTTCCCAGGCTGACACACCACAGCCTGCACGAGCGCCCGACCAGAATTGAATAGGTGCAGGTGGGGGTTGGGGTACGGTGTGGTTTCTTATTCAAAAAACTGTAACGGTGATGCCAGTTATGGCTCTCACGATTTGCTCCCTTCACCACTTACACTGAGCAGTCCTTTATCCAAAAGGACATCAATCACAAAATAAATTACAAAATCACAGTACGGAACCTCGCCCTGCAGGTTGGCGATGGAAGATCCGTGTTTTATTCGCTCCCAAATGACCTGAGCTGCTTTTTCATGCATGGACTCAGTCCAGGTCAACGACGGAGTGCCTGGAATGTACTTCAAATGGGGATCTGGATGCTTCAACTTGAGCTGACGCAGTTCATCCTGCATGCGAACCGCTTCGAGCAACAGGTTAAATCCGGGTAAATGAATTGTTCCTTGAGGGGCGCCGGAATCAGGTGGGGCACCTTCCTGAAAGGTAAAGCTGCCGTGATATTCAGACTGAAAAAGCTGATAAAACGCCTCTTCCCCGTTGAGCACTCCACAGCGGGTATAGACCACCCTGCCATTCACCAGGTGAATGGTGGCGGCTGGCATTTCAATGTCATCCGATGAAGCCCACAGTCCTGAATGGGCAAAACCCACTTCAAGTGCGGTCACGCTCAAGACGCCGGTTTGACGGGATTGAATCAGCGTTTGAATGACCGTGGCCAGGTCGAAAAAGTTGAGATTTCCCTGTAACCGTTTATATGAATGGGTTTGCAGCTTTTTATAGGTGCTGTCGAGTTGGCGTGCCAGTGCCGTGCAGACAGCCAGAGCAAACTCTGGAACGGTTAAAATCAGAGTCCGGAAAACAGATTGGGTCAATTTCAACATCACGGCGCCTTCTGGAATCCGGGCGGCAGAGTGGTGGGTGGCCCCATCCAGTAAAATGGCCGAGGCACCCAAAACGTCCCCGCTTCCAAGATACGTCGCCAGATCCAGCTCGCCAGTTTCGTTGTTGTCACGCCAAACCTCGACCACACCCGATTTAATCACATACAGATATTCGCATGCCTGACCAACCCGAAACAGGTAGCTGCCTGCCGGGTAGATTTCAACCATACCGGCAGCCAGGATCATTGACAGGTGTTCGTGGCTTAAACCTCCGAAATAGCGTGAGTTTTGCAGAAAATCAATTTCTTCAGTTTCAGAAACAATGACCTGCACCCGCATCGCCGGGCCGCCAATTCCAAGTTCAATCAAATCATGGTTGGCCAGTTCGATTTGCCCATTCACGCGCTGGCCGTTGACAAAGGTGCCGTTCCGGCTGCCTAAATCATAGAGCACAAGGTGGTTTCCTTCGCGCCGGAACTCAGCGTGCTGACGGGAAGCGACCCGATCAGTGGCGGTGGCATCACCAATGCGAATGTCACTTTCCACACCACGACCAACATGGATGACTGGCAATGTATATTCTTCAACCTGACCTTCCCGACTCCCATTCAAATGGGTGAAGATGATTTTCATGCTGCCCCTCGCACAAATGATTGCCTGGTTCTTTCTTTTTGAAACTCCCCGCGCCAAAAACACTGAAGAGGCTGAAGAGGTGAGTGGAACGCCATTTCAGGGGAGGTGCTGGATGAACTGCTGTTCAAGTGTATCAAATCTAATCCAAAAACAGCCGAGATTTTTTTGCCGCTTATCACAGTACCAGGACAGAAATTATTTTACCCCTGATAAGAAAACCGCCTACTTTCTAATCACACCGGATTTCAATCAAACAACTCAGAATGAATTTTCACCACACTGTTGTAAAAAAATTTCCTGACTTTGAAAGAATTTCCCACCATATTTGAAAGAATAACTGCCTTTTCGTTGGTACAGACCATTAGGGTATCCAACCTCATCATTTCTATTTTTCTGATATAACCCCTTATGAAAGAATACTTTAGTCGAGCAGATCATTAAATATCCGTAGAACTGTCTCGATTTTTCTGGAACTGGCATATCAGTTGCACGTGTATATGACATATCTCTTCAACGCAACACCTCCAACTTCGAACTTGAAAGAATAATTATAAGGAAGGTTTTTATGGCTAACGCAATTGCATCACTGTTTTTACTGGCATTTATCGGCATTTGGGGCGTGATTGGTGTGGCATTTATCATTCGCGGCCTGTGGTTGAGTCTCGGGTTGGAATCGCCAACCTCGATTGACTGGTCACAGTTCAACATTGCGAAAAATCTCTTTGCGAATCCTCAGTATTTTGACGTCATCAGCGCGTTCAGCCGCGTCAGCGCCCGATTGATGAGTTTTTAATCTTGGGCTAAACGCTGGCAATAAAGTGGCAACTTGAAGTTCCGCACATAGTGACTAAAGGATGAAAAAACTTTTAGTTGACAGAAACCCCGGTTTCGACGTATAGTGCGCGACTTGCTCATAACTTAATAGAGTGAGTACGTATCAGGCCCTCAGGTCCTGCACGTTTGTAAGCTTGCGAACTCCGCCAGGGTCGGAAGACAGCAACGGTAGTAAGTCTTATGAAGTGTGTGGGGTAACTTGAGGGCCTGGCCCTTTTTCGGGGCACAATTTCCCTCCTTGTCATTCCTCCCGTTGCAAATTCAGTTTCAAAATATCCCCAGTTGCAGTATTTTGCGGTGTTCAACATAACTCCACCACTCATCCTCGACACATTCACGCTGAGGCGCAGAATTTATGTCCTATCAGGTCATTGCCCGCAAATGGCGGCCCCAGGCATTTGAAGAAGTTACCGGGCAGGAAGCCATCACCCGGACGCTCCGCAATGCCATCACTGGGAATCGGTTGCACCATGCTTTTTTATTTGCCGGCCCACGTGGCGTCGGCAAAACCACCACCGCCCGCCTGCTGGCCAAAGCCCTCAATTGCCAGTCTGGACCAACCGCCACCCCCTGTGGCCAGTGCCCATCCTGCCTGGAAGTCACCAACGGGAACTCGATTGACGTGCTTGAAATTGACGCCGCTTCCCACACCGGCGTTGACAATATTCGGGATGTCATTATCAGCACGGTGGCTAATCGGCCCGCCCGCGACCGATACAAGATCTTCATCATTGACGAAGTTCACATGCTGTCAATCAGTGCCTTCAATGCGCTCCTCAAGACGCTTGAAGAACCGCCATCGCACGTGATCTTCATCATGGCCACCACCGAACTGCACAAAGTGCCCGAAACGATTCTTTCACGGTGCCAGCAGTTTGAATTTCGAACCATCAGCACTGAAAAAATTGCCGAACGCCTTCGCCTGATTGGTCAGGCTGAACACATCACCATTTCCCAGGATGCCCTGTTGCGGATTGCTTCAGCGGGTCGCGGCAGCATGCGCGACGCCCAATCCGCGTTTGATCAGGTGATTGCCTTTACCGGGACGACGATTGAAGAAAAGGATGTGCTGGCTTCATTGGGGATGATTGGACCGCAGTTTGTCGGCCAGGTGATTGATGCCCTGGTGGCCCGCGACGGCAAACACATGCTCACGCTGGTGGATGAACTGGTGCGCACCGGATATGACCTGCGGCAATTCTTGCACGAAGTCATGACCTATCTGCGGCATATGCTTGTCTTTCAAGCGGCAGGTGCTGACTCGGAACTCCTCCCGGTTTCTGAAAGTGAAGGCCGTCAGATCGAGCAGCATGCCCGCACTTTTTCAAGCGAAGATCTGGTCCGGTTTTTCACGCTCCTCACCGACGTTGAGCAATCCCTGCGCACCGCCCCTGAACCACGCTTTCAGTTGGAATTTGGGCTGGTCAAATTGACCCAACTGGCACATCTCAAAAGCCTTGAAACACTCCTGGCCCAGCTTGAAAAACTGATTGGAACTGGGGGGATGCCGTCACCGGCACCATCCACGCCGCCAACACCAGCATCTCCTTCTGGAAGTGGAGGGCGCGGCCCGGCAGCACCATCCGGCAGTCGCGGGAATCCGCCGCCAGCCCCATCGCGACCATTGCCACCGCCTCGACCACAGTTTTCTGGTACTTCAGCCATACCTGTTGCCCCGCCGCAGTTTTCCGCGGGGTCAACGCCACCGCCAGCACCGCCGCGTCCAACTTTTACGCCACCATCGCTTCCGCCCGAAATTACCAACCGGATCCCGGTGGCCCAAACGGCTCGACCCGCTTTGGCGCCAACCGTAGCTCCCGCCGCAATAGCGCCCAGCCCATCAGATGAGCCCTCAACACCGAATCTGCCACCCTGGATGGATGATCTGACAGCCCCACCACCAGAACCGCCAGATGATTTTGACGAATCACCGACGTTGTTGCCCCCCCCAACACAAGCGAACTCAGGTGTCCGAGGTACTCAACCACCACCGGTGCGTCCTCCCCTTTCGCTGGTTGCCACACCTGATCAACCTGTATCCCGGCTTGATTTAAAAGCCGAAGGCGCCCTCGAAATCTTGCGTGATCGCCTGAGCGCGGAATTTGAAACATCCAAAAAACCGCTGCTGCTCATGACGCTCGATAAAATGGTGCGAGTTGAGTTGGATGGCACTGAAGTCGGTTTGATTTTGCCGCCAGATGCCGTTGAAGCCCACAAACAGCTTTCACTGCCGCCCAACCTGATGGCCCTCCAGGATGCACTCCGGCGAATTACCGGCATGCCGTATCGTCCCCGGATTAAGTTCGAGAAAACTGCTGCCAGTCGTCCAACGGCCCTCTCAGAGTCAGATGTGACCGCTTCACGGTCGCGACATCAGGCAGAAAGCGATCCGGTCGTTCAGGCATTGCTCCAAACATTTCGCGGCGAACTGACACAGGTGAAGCCGGGCTGAAAATCAGGGCTGAAGACGTCGGGCTCAGGGCAATCGAAGGGATAAGGGATGAAGGCTGAGGGATGAAATAAAACCAATTCTTCAGCCCGATGTCTTCAGCCCTCAGCCCCAAGCCCTGAGCCCTGGTTTTCTCAGCCCCGAGCTTGCGAGTCTTCAACCCCAAGCCCTGAGCCCTGGTTTTCTCAGCCCGATGTCTTCAGTTCTAACTCTTTTTGAAAGGACTTCCCCCCAATGCGAACCTGTTTGATTCGTCTCTTTCTCTTTTGTGGAGTGATGATTCTGGCATCCATACCGACAATGGCTCAGGACACACCCAAAGCTGAAATTTTTGCCGGCTACTCAGCTGCTCGATTTGCCAATCGCGGTGATTATTTGAGTGGTTTTTCGGTTTCGATCAACGGAAATTTCACAAAATCAGTTGGTGTGGTGGCTGACTTTGGCACCTATTTTAAGAATAATGACCAGATCTATAACTTTATGGCTGGGCCACGGTTTTCTTACCGCACATCCTCGCGGGTGACGCCGTTTGCACAAATCCTGGCAGGAGTGGTCGCCCCAGAGCCAGCTTTCACCATGGCAATTGGCGGGGGCATTGATATTAAACTCAATGAACACATTGCCTTTCGCGCAGTTCAGGCAGAGTACCTGTTCCTTCGCGGAGGGGAAAACGCCACCAATCACAATGCCCGCATTTCAACCGGAATTGTCTTTCGCTTTGGAAAACTCTGAAAAACTGGGTTCCGGGTTCCGGGTTCCGGGTTCCGGGTTCCGGGTTCCGGGTTCCGGGTTTTCGAAATCTAGTGCCAAAGACCAAGTCTTCTGGCCTCAGCTTACAGCCATCAGCCAGCAAGAGTACAAATCCTGATAAATCAAAGCTTTCATCTTCATAATGGCTTCACTTGCTTTACCTCAACCACAATCCGACCGCAAACAAATCACCCATCAAACCAGCCTGCTCTATGCGGCTCAATTAACTGGAACTGGTCTCAACTTTGCCACGACCTTCCTCCTTGCCCGATGGATGGGTGTTGATAATTTCAGTCTGTTTACCTTCTGTTCGGCTTCGATTCTCACCTTTGTCAGCCTGTTTTTTGAATTTGGAATGTTCTCGGCTGGCGCCCGACTCCTCGCGATCAGTAAGGACGAAACTGAAGAAAATGAAGTACTTGGCGCACTACTGATCCTTGGGTTGGGACTTGGACTGGCCATGGCGGTGTTTATCGGCGTAGCGGCCCCGTTTATTGATCAGATTTTTCGGGTACAGGTCCGGGGAATGCTCTGGGCGTGTTTGCCGCTGGTTTTGTTTATTCCGCTTCAATTTCTGCTCGAATCAGCCTGTCAGGGGAACAACCGCATTTCGTCCTTGGGGCTGTTTCGCATTGCACTCCCTGGGTTGACGTTTCTGGGAGCGGCTTTGGTGTTTGCTTTCTTTCAACTCACGCCCTTTGGAGCCCTTCTGGCAACCAATGCTGGGGCCGCCGCTGCCTGTTTGCTGGTCATTGCCTTTCTTCGCCCTTCGTTTCACAACCTGCAACCCCATTTGCATGCGATTTTGGATGAAACACGCCGGTTTGGGATTGATGTCTACCTTGGCCGGGTCACCGCAATTGCCTCACAACGAACCGACGGACTTTTAATTCCTTATTATATTGGCTATGCCCCGCTTGGGTTTTACACGATTGGCAAAAGCATTGCCGATTCGTTGATTATCAATTTTTCGCGGGCACTGGCGGTGACCAGATTTCGGAGTTTTGCCCGGTCACACGAAGTCTCCAATGCGGTACTGGTTTGGAATTTTCTGCTGTTACTTATTGCTGGAACTGGTTTGATCCTGGTTGCGCCATTTCTGCTCAATCGCTTTTTACCGCAATATATCCAAAGTGCAGATTTGCTGGTTCCGTTTGTCGTGGGGAGCATTCTCGGGGGCTTGTTGCAGCCATACAATCTCTTTCTGGCAGCCCACGGACGTGGCGGCGAACTCCGCAATATTTCCATGTTTGTCGGGGTGTTTTACCTCGTAGCCCTGGTACTCGTCATTCCGTGGTTTGGGCTGTCTGGCGCAGCCTGGGTGATTGCGGCAGTCGCTGGACTCAACTTTATTTTGCACCGCCAGCATTATCTCGATCTGCAACGCGAGCGCATCACCACTGGCGAGATTCCACTCCGGGTCGTGGTGATCAACCTGTCGGGAGATACCCGGCATGCCAGAGCCTGGGCGGAATCACTGACCCCCAACGTTGAATTGAGACTGATTGATAAAGCCAAACTCCGGGAGGATTCAAAACTCAACTGGATTCGGCGGTTGCGCCAAACGCCGTGTGACCTGTTTGCGATTTACTGTGACCGGCTTGAATGGCAAACCTTGCGCATCCCGATGCTTCTGTTTGGGTTACTGGCTGGCGCTCGAACCTGTTTGATCGTTGATTCCGCCGGAAAAGAATTGCGCCGCTCGGCCCTGGCCGTTGCCTTATGGGAAATTCCACACCTGGCACTTGAGGTGTGTGGTGGCGCCTTTCTGATTGGGATCTCGTGGGCATTGACTCGCTATCTCGAACTTGAATGCCGGATGGCCCAATCCAAAACTTCCCCCAATTCCCCATCAAATACTCCTCATTCTCCGGCCTCGATCCCCAAATCGCTGCTTTTTATCCGGACAACGCCCACAAGCGGGGCCCAAACCGGTGGCGCCACCAGCCATATTTCGGGGTTTACCCAGGGGGCAACATCGCTTGGAGTGAAAGTTCGATTCCTTTCCAATGACAGCATTTCGGGAGTGCATCCAGAGGTCACGCCGGTAAAAATTCTCTGGCCCTCTGGATTCTTTTCGGCTCATCGCGTCTTGTTTGAACTGTGGAACAACCTGGTCTTTACCATTCGGTCCATTGACGAAGTCAAAAGCGACCCGCCGGACTTTCTTTACCAACGCTATAGCCGGTTTAACTGGTCAGGGGTTGTTCTGTCACTCTCGACGGGGATTCCATTGCTACTTGAGTACAACGGATCTGAAGTCTGGATTGGCAAATATTGGGATGACGTCCAGTTGCTCTGGCTGCTCGAAGCCTTTGAAATGTTGAATTTACAGGCAGCATCCACCGTGTTTGTCGTCTCTGAAGTCGAACGCCAGAACCTGCTTGAGCGCCAAATCCCTGACAGCAAAATCCTGGTTAATCCGAATGGTGTCAATCCGGATGTTTTTCACTCAAACTGTGGAGGGTCAGCCGTTCGGCAGCAACTTGGGCTTGAGAAGCAGGTTGTGGTTGGATTTGTCGGAACCTTTGGCCCGTGGCATGGAGTCGAAGTCATTGCCAAAGCGGCAACGCTCTTGCCGTCAGATTCTCCATTGCACTTTGTGATGATTGGCGAAGGTGCCCTCAAGAGCACGGTTGAAGAACAGGTCCAGAAAACCGGGGTTTCCCATCGCTTTACATTTACCGGACGCATTGGCCACAACAAAGTGGCGGCCTATCTCGACGCCTGTGACATTCTCGTGTCGCCACAGGTTCAGCGGGAAGATGGTGGCGAGTTTTTTGGCTCCCCAACCAAACTTTTTGAATATATGGCCATGGAAAAAGGCGTGATTGCCAGTCGGGTGGGTCAAATTGGCCAGATCCTCGAACACGAGAAAACAGCCCTTCTGGTCCCTCCCGGAGATGCCCAGGCTCTGGCTGACGCCTGTGAGCGCCTGGCTCGGAACCCCCAATTTTGCCATGAGTTAGGTCGTGCCGCCCGCCAGGTGGTTTCTGGAACTTATACCTGGAAACATAATGCTCAACGGGTCCTGGATCGCGCCGCCATCATTTGCCAATACTAAAAAAAATGCGACAAAGCGAATTCCAGAGCGGAATTCATTTTGTCGCGAAACGATCCAAACAAGAAACGTTGACCAGAGAAATCAGCCTGTTTTTCAGACGCAAGGTGAGGCAATCATCGAAAGCCAGCGATCCAGCCCATCTGAACCAAAGTCAATCTCATCTCTGAATGTCAGCTCAAGCGGAGCTATCGTAACGAAAAGAAAAATGAACATGTTGGCGATTTATCCCGTCTGGTGATATAGACGTGACCTGAATTGTTTTCTTCCGTAATTCCAATCTGAAATTCAGCATTGTTTGCTTACGCCAGTCAGTCGTCAGTCGTTTACTCCGATTATTTGATTGAATTACTTGACTGTTTTCGAAGACACGCGTTTCATTCCAAATTGATATTCTTTGCTTTTTCGGCAACCAAACCCCAGTCATCCAACCAGACCATATTCTACCCATCCAGCCACCTTGTTGTCGGCGGGACCAATTTTTCCAGCAGGAGGTTAAGCGATGCGCCGGAATAGAATTTTGTCCCACTTATGTCTTCAATATCTGCCAGTGGTTGGCAGTCTCCTGGTCATCGCGACACTGTTCTCAACGGTTCAGGCTCAAAATCGCGCGGCACGCCATGGCCAGATCCATATCGAATGGAAGGATCAGCACACCAAACAACCAATTGAAAAAGGGAGGGTTGAAATTTGTCCGCTGTCAGAAGGGCCGGGGATTATCCTCGAAACTGACTCCAAAGGTCGGGCATCGCATATCAGACTGCCGGAAGGTGGGTATGTCGTGTTTCTGTTTCGGGATGGATATGCGCCGGTTGAGATAACGGATGTCGTGGTTGAAGATCATTATCCGGTCCGGGTCTATGTGAAATCACTGAATGCCGAAGAAGCTCCCTACAAGCGAAAACTCATCCGCTATCAACGCTCTCAAGTCCAAACCGACAGCAGCGAAATCCGAACTATTATGCGCAGCCAGTGAAGAATGAAGAATGAAGAATAAAGAATTGAGAATAAAGAATTGAGAGTAAAGAAGTTTCAGCCGCTCAAATTCTTCATTTTTCATTCTCAATTTCTCATCCCTCAGCCCCAAATCATCACCGGTTCAGTGCATTCTTGAGCCGGGTATTGACAGCAAATCGAACTGATTTCCGCTCTGGGAGTTGCATTGGCCGTTTGGTTTGGGGATTAATTGTCCGGCGTGGTTTGTAGGTAATCAACTTGAAACTGCCCAGTGCCGGCAGCGTCACATCTTTTCCAGTGCGTAACCCCTCAGCAATACCACTTAAAATAGCATTGAGTGCCTTCTCGGCTGATGCCTTTGAAATTTCAGCATCTTTTGCAATTAATTCAACCAGTTCAGCTTTATTCATGGAATGACCAGTTTCCTTTCTGCGTGCTCACTTTTGGCACGGGTTTTGAGCTATTCGGATGACAAATTTTTGCCCTAAATGTGGAACTCAGCAAGCCCCAACGAACCTGCTCTGTTTTAAGTGTGGGGCCTTGCTTCCAACGTCCCGACCACAGCAGCCACACTCGCCGCCCCAGGCAGGTCTCAATCCATACATCGTTCCACCACCAGACCAGTTAACACCTGGGTATCCACCGCCATTCCCACAGACCGTCAACAAATCACGGGCGATGACTTCCATGATTTTTGGCTTGTTGTCGGTTCCGCTTCTCGTTTTGTGGGGACTGGGTGTTCCGTTTGCTATTATCGCGGTAATCCTTGGAAGAATGGAATTAAACGCCATTCGACGTGGCGAACTTCCACAGGAAACAAAATCCATTGCGATGGTTGGCTTTGTGAGCGGATTGGTAACCCTGATTCTGCTTGGAATTATCATCCTGCTGGTTATGACCTGCTTTGGGTTACTGATTTTTTCCTATTAGTCAGAAGTCGGGCTGAGAAAACCAGGGCTCAGGGCTTGGGGCTGAGGGCAATCGAAGGGATGAGGGATGAAGGATGAGGGATGAAATAAGACCAGTTCTTCAACCCAATGTCTTCAGCCCCAAGCCCTGGTCTTTTCAGCCCTAAATCATATACCCCAGATCCACCAGTTGCTGTTTCAGAATGTCGAGTTCTTCCTTGCTGAGGGAACTCGACGACCGTTGGTTGATCCGAACACCAGGATCAACCTGGGCCAGTTCCGCCACCAGGTGGTTTACAACTTCGGGATTGGCTTCGGCAACGTTAGTTTGTTCAAACGGGTCCCGCCGCAAGTCATAGAGTTCGACAAATGATTCCCGTTTGAGAATGTCGCGCATGCCTTCGAGTCGCACTTCATCTTTGAGCGGCCATTGCATTTTGGTTCGAATGCGCTCGGCAAAGCGGTTGATCTCGCTTTCGGTGCAGTCATTGAGAATCAACTTCCACTCACGGGTTCTGACACCGCGCAAAAAGGGCCGGTCGGCTTCAAAATCATAGGTAAAGCAACAAAAACAGGCTGGTTTTTCGGCCAGAACCTCTCCTCGCATCAGTGGCCAAAGACTGCGGCCATCCACCATTTCAAAACCTGGGTCATAGGGTTCGGTGATTCCGAGCAAATTGAGGATTGTCGGCACGATGTCTATCGTTCGAACCGGGGCCTCAACCGTGACTTCCCCTTTGAGCGACCGGGGATGGTGAAAAATCAAGGGAACGCGAATCACTTCGTCCAGCCCACCATTCACGGCACCGTGCATGGGAACTCGCCGGTTGAGTCCTTCACCGTGATCGGCGGTCAAAACAATCAAGGTGTCTTCACGCTGACCGGTCTGGTCGAGCATGGCCAGCAAATCCCCAATCTGGGTGTCAACGCGATTGGCATTTTCAATGTAGGTTCGCCTGACCTGGGTCCAGTCATCTGAATCCCAGGCACTGGCCAGTTGCGTGTCAAAGGCTTCAGGGGTAATGCCATAGGGCCAGTGGACGTTGAACGTGTGAAAAAACAGATACCACGGGGCTTTTTGTCTGGTGATGAACTTGATGGTTTGGTGTTGGAGGTCAGCCGCAAACACTGATTTTTCATACCCGCGTCGCAGGCCAGTGTGTTTGCTTTCAAACATTGCCCCTTCGCCAAGGGCCCGACCCGAATTTTGAAGCGTGAAAAATTTGTGTTTTTTGAGCCGTTCGGCCAGCGGGAGCGCCCGCGCACTCATCGGCGTTTCAAACTGATGAAAGACGCGGTGCTTCGGCCAGTACATTCCGGTAAACATGGCGGCGTGCGATGGGGTCGTCAACGGACAGGAAGAAACACAATTTGAGAACCGCACACCTTCTGCGGCCAGCCGATCAATGTTGGGCGTGTGGACCAGCGGTGCCAGCTCGCCCAAAAACGAGCGGTTTGATTCGGCACTGATACAGTCGTGCCGGAGCGTGTCGAGACTGATTAAAATGACATTGCGTGGAAAAAGGTTAGCCATGAAACAACTTTGAAATGAATAGGGCTTGTCAGTACCACCCGCGTCAGCAGGTGGGGTTAGAATTAACCAGACCCACCCACTGACGCGGGTGGTACTGACTTATCGGTTCCTCTGATTCGTCTCCAACACAAAATCCAGTGGAAGCAGGATTATTCGGTTATGAGAAATGGTGGTTGAGACGCGCTAAACTCAACTCCTTGATACAGTTCAGATACATCAAGCGGGCAGTTCACTGATTTCAAGTCAACCGTGGCTGACAAGTCATTCACTTCGTGAAACATCCAGAAGGCTGAATTTGCTTGCTTTACATACTGCGACACGTGTGGTCGGTGTTGGGCAATCAGCAGATATTCACAAAAACTCGGAATTGATTTGTACAGTGTGAATTTATCTCCCCGGTCAAAGGCTTCGGTTGAAGGGGAAAGAATTTCGACAATTAATGCCGGGTTAACCAGCGTTTTGACACCACCAATTTCCACAAATTCAGGGGTTTCACATAACGCCGTGAGATCAGGATAGCGATAGGGAGGTAACTCAGGGACTTTCACGCGTAGATTTGAACTATACACAACACAGGAACGACCACGGAGCCTCTGCTTTAACTCGGCAATCAAGTTTCCTAAGATCAATTCATGTTCAGGTGAAACGCCAGCCATGGCATACACTTCACCGTTCCAAAACTCATAGCGCTCTTCTGAATTTCGCTCCAATGCATAATATTCTTCCAGCGTGTACCGACGGTTTTTGACTTCAGTTGACATCCCTTCCCCCTCCTCAATCCGTGGCTACAGTGAAGGATGCTGAATGAAATACCGGGCCGTATAGCGCCCGGCCCGAAGCTCTTCCAGGAATTCGATTTCATCGCGGATTGGTTGTTCAAACTCGGTCACACACCGCCCAATCTGGCCTAAATTCAAAGCATCACTGCCACCAATCACTTTCAGCCGCATCATGTCGGCAAACCGGCAGGCTTGCTGGTTATTCAAGTCCGGCGTACGTCCGTTCAGACCTTCAATGGCAAAGACTCCCGGCAACGTGGTCAATTTTTCACCAATGCTTGGGCGGTCAGGGTCAAACGGATGGGCCGGAATACAAATTCCACCGTGAAACCGCACATATTCGACGGCTTCCATGGCAATCCACTTCCCAGGCCGCTCAAAAACCTGAGCATCCAGTTCCGTCAATCCATAAATGAGCATCTCGCCCAGATCGGTATTGATCTCCAATCCTCGAAGGATCAGCAGGGGCAAGCCTTCGGCAAATTCGACGCAGACTTCGGAGGCAGCATAAGAATTTCGCTCGGTGACCCCAATGCCGGCCAGTCCAAGATCAAGCGCATAATCAATCAAATCTTCCGGTGCAACCAGTGAGTTGCCCGACATGACAGTGGAAACGTGTAAATCGAAGAGCATCATAATCATTGAGGGTTCAAGGTTCAGAGTTCAGGGTTCAGGGTTCAGGGTTTTCAGATTTATGTCCTTTTCTGAACAAGAACCGCGCTCATTTCCTGGTGAATCAAGCCGTTACTGGCCAAAACTTCGGGGACGTACCAGTCAAAAGTGCCGTGATCAAAGCGGGTTACGGTGCCTCCGGCTTCAGTCACAATCAAACCACCAGCGGCCATATCCCACGGCGCCAGGTTCAATTCCCAAAATCCATCAAACCGGCCCGCCGCAACATAACACAAATCCAGCGCGGCTGAACCATCGCGCCTGACGGCCTGGGCCGCACCCAGAAACTGACTGAAGTGGTCCAGGTTGATTTTGGGCGACGTGCGCACATTGTAGGGAAAGCCGGTGCAGAGCAATGCCTGATCAAGACGCGCAACGGTTGATACCCGGATGGCGCGTTCATTGAGCGTTGCTCCCTGACCGCGTTCCGCTGCAAAGAGTTCATCACGGACTGGATCATAAACCACGCCCAGCAACACGTGGCTTTCATGCTGGAGCGCAATCGAAACACTATAAAACGGGTACCCGTGGGCATAATTCGTCGTGCCGTCCAACGGATCAATGATCCACCGATAGGGTGAAGTCTGCTCAAATAAACCACTTTCCTCGGCCAGTACCTGATGTTTTGGATAGTGATTGGCAATCTGGTCACGAATAAACTTTTCCGAAAGCAGATCAACCTCAGTCACCAGGTCAATCTGTCCTTTATGGCGGACTTCAAAATCACGTCCGACGTGTTCGCGCAGTATTTTTCCGGCATCTTTGGCCAGTTGTTTTGCAAATGAAAGCATGGAGAAATCCTTTGTTGGGGCTTGGGGCTTGGGGCTTGGAAGGTATTGATTCCTAAATACAAGTCCCCATCAAAAAGGGATGAACCAAAATTCCATCCCCCATTTAAGGACTTGTACCAAGCACCAGTCACTAATCGCCTGCCAGAAAATCCAATGTATTGGCCGGCAAGCCCTTTTCTTTGAGATATTTCTGCTCCATTTCCTCGATTCGGAAACGGTCCAGTCCGCTGTTTTCCAGAAAGTCGTCTCGCAACTGACGGTCTCGGGATTCGATGATGCGTGGGAGCAACTCCTGAAGGTATAACCCTTCTTCACGCAAAGCAATCAACACTGACGCAAACAATTCATCCGGAATGGGCTCTTGAATCAAACCATCCTGTTCTAATTGACGATTGACGGTATTGCGCAAAAAAGCCTGTTCGTTTTTATCGAGCGGTGCCTTATGGATTGAGCGCACAATCTGTCGCACATGGGCTTCAATGGCCCGCCGCAGCCGAAAATGATGATTGATGGCCCCAACACTATCAATCACGGCTTTGGGGGTGGTTTCTCCGTTCACCAGTTCATTTACACCGTGCTGGATAGCCAGTAACCGCTGCCGGCCATAGGTATTGAGATAGCGATTGCGCATCAGAGGCTCAAAAAACAACTGGTGGAATAACCCTTTCTGGATGTTCTCAAAAATCAGGCAGTTCCGGGCAAGGGTAAACAATCGCTCTTCGGTCAGGTCATAGTCGTCAATAAACGCCACGCTATTGAGAACCGCGCTCACCAAATCAAACCGGTCAAAGTGGCCAATGATGGTATGAAACGCCTCGATGGCAGCTTCATTTCCGCTCTGCTTCTGCCAGGATTCAAGGTCCTGGTTGAGTTCGTCAAGCGCCTTTTCAAAGAGCAAGGATCGGTTTTCGACAGCTTGCTGCTTAAACTCCATCAGCTTGACATAGAGTTCGGTAACCGGCTCAGGAGCCCCGTCAATAAACAGGCTTTGCAAGAGGCGACGAACTTCCGCCACATAACCCGGTTCGGCAGCGGCTGGTTCTTCCCGTCGTTGAAGACTCTTATCCAGACGATCAAAAATCTGGGTTGGAAGATGACGGCGCGTTGCCAATGCCCGTAACCGGTTAAGTCGCGGTAACGCGCTCTTTTCAGAGATGTTATGCGTGTAATAGGTCACCAGGGTCTCTTCGTATTGGCTGATGATGTCCTGATTTTCCGCCATATCGCTGAGCACACAAATTTCCAGGCGCTCCTGCTGTTCCCAACTGATTCCGTTTTCCTGAGCGAGCTGATCGAGGCGACTCCGGTCCAGCGTCTTGATTGGTTTGCCGGTTCGCTGCATATCGCGAAAGACCTGAGCATAGTGTTCGGCCCGCCGGTCCGTCAGACGCATTAAAAAAAGCGTCCATTTGGGAATTCCAAGTTCCTGATAAAGTTCACGGGCCAGTTTGGCACCAGTTTTATCTTGTGACAGATCATAGCGTTTCAGGAATTTCCCAACCAACCGCAGGATCACTTCCTGTGCGCTTCGCACACCGCCCTGAATATCACCAGCAATAAAGAAAAAATAATTGGTGAGGGCATGGCCTTCGCGAAAGAGCCGTTCATAGGTCTCGGTCGCATCGGTTTCAGTGGTAAAAGACAGGTGCTCCTCCGTATCGCCATAGCGAACGCCGTAAATCACCAGGCGATTGCGAACATCACGCTTCAAAATGTCCTTCACCGGGCGATCAATTGCATACATATAAGGACACATTGATCCGCCTGTCCCAAAATGAAGGAGTCGGTCGCCATAAAGCCGAATTTCATTCCCACCTGAAAAAAAGCGGTCAAACGACTCGGCTGAATCGGTTTTTTCCTCATAAAAAAACCTGACGCTGAGATTGCTTCCGACAATCGTCGTGTAGAACTCGTAGTGCTCGCCCACTTGTCCATGCAGACAGATATCTTGAATCACGACCGCACCCCTTAAGACGAATGAAGAATGAAGAATGAAGAATTGAGAATGCAGAATGTAGAATGAAAAAGGCAGAATTGGAATGAAGAAAGTGGCTGGTGGTTAGTGATTAGTGGCTAGTGGTTAGTGATTAGTGGTTAGTGATGCCAGTTAAGGGTTGAAGCCGTTTTGGTTCTCAGCCCACGAAGTAGGCGCCGGCTTGTAGCCCAGGGCGAGTCTTCGAGCCCTGGGAATGACCCGCATCCGGTGGTGGCGCGTCCAAAGCGACGCTGACCACCGGCTCACCTTACTCCATCCCAACGGGGATGAAAACTAAAAAACTTCAACCCTTAACTGGCATCACTAACCACTTTCTTCATTCTTTTGGCTTCTCCGGTTCAGTTTTTTCTGGCTTGTCTTTGCTGACGAGGGTCAGGGCAATATTGCGGCGCTCGTTCTTTTGCACGTCAATGTCTTTGGAGGTCGGGCGGTACCCGTCAGCCGAAGCCGTCACCCGGTACAGGGCATTGCGGCCCGGTAACCGGAAAGAAAATTCACCGGCGGTGTTGGTCATATATTCACCGACCTTGCCGGCGGTTGATTTTCCATCGGCCCCAATGCGCTCGATGACAACTTTGGCCAGCGCCAGTGAAAGCCCCTGTTTAGTAAAGACAGCGCCGCGAATTACCGACACGGCCCGTTCGGCTAATAACGAAATCGGATCTTTGATCGTGATCGGTTCGGCTTCCGCCAGGACAATCATCGTGTTCAGGCGGCGTGATTCAAACCCCGCCGCCTGGACCGCAATCAGGTAGGTACCAGAACGCAGCCCGGTAAACCGAAATTTTCCGTCTGCTCCCGTGGATACTTCGACCTCTTTGCCCGTCCCATTGTTTCGGGCCACAACTGTCGCGTCTGCAATCGGCTTATCTGTCTCTTTGGAAATCACTTTGCCGGAAATTTCGCCTTTGGCCTGACGTGCCAGCAGCGATGGGGAAGATACATACAACGTGACCAGGGACATCCCGGCACTGGATAAAAACTGTCTTCGGTTCATAAAATTTTTGGGTGGGTGAGTGTTTTCGCTGTTTCCAGCGGATCAGTATGTTGCGGCGATGGTTCACCAGTATTCAACTGGCGAGTGACGCTACCGGTTAAGGGCACAATCGAAGCAATTGTTTCAGTTTCCACCTCAACCAGATCAGCTTCGCCGGCTTCACTCGTCAGCATCATGGTTGCCTGGGACGGCGGCGCCGCTGCTTTGAGATCCACAGCCTCCGCCAGTTCACGAGCCAGATCTTCAGCGGTTGGACGGGCCTGCGGATCTTTTGCCAGAGCTGAAAAGACTAATGTCTCAACGGCTTCTGGGATTTCAGGAAGTGCCCGTCTTAGCGAAGCCGGCATTTCACGAAGATGGGCCAGGATAATCGAGATGACTTCCCCGCCGGTTGTCCGAAAAGGAACATCACCGGAAAGCATCTGGTAGGCGACCACGCCCACATTATAGACATCCGTTTTTCCATCATAGGGTTTATCGGCAAAGCGTTCCGGCGCCATATAAGTCGGCGTTCCAATGATTTTTCCAGCTTCAGTCAGACTGTGCATCTCGACTTGATCAGTGGCCTCTCCCATCAATTTGGCAATTCCGAAATCAACCACTTTGACCACTTCGCCATGATCAGTCTGGTTTGAACCTCCCCGCTCTACCGCTACGCGGTTGAGGACGGGGATTCTTCCTGTTCCGGACAACCGCTTCCGTTCCTGCTCGAAGCAGACGGCTCTAAGTTGCCTTTTCCAGGTCTCGCGCGAGACGCTCTTCCGGTCGGTGGCGGACCGGTTTGGAAACCCAGTTCCCGCTGTCGCGTCTGTGACACGTCCACCAGTTCTGGGCCGACCGCGCCTGGTCTTGAATTTGGTTTCAAGCCGGACGCCAAGGTTCGATGGCGATGGATACCGGATCGTGCCTCATTCAGATTCACGACCCATTTTCCGTCGGTCCAGAAGGTATAAAGTGCGAGATAGGCCGAAAATTGATCTCTCGGAGCAGTGAACCCGCAGGTGTCGCACCAGTGGGTTCGCTCCGAGAGGGTCTTTTTCTTTCGATTCCCGCACAAACAGGTTTGAGAGAGCGCAGTTTGGGCCGTGTTGATCAGCCGTGTGCCACCCCCGAGCGTTTCGGCTGTGCGGGTTAAAATGCCTTCGAAGGCTGATGGCGCGTGATGCTGGATTGATCGTCCAAACTGCTTTTGCCAGCCACGGTAGCTGACTTTTTCGGTGTGAATTTGATTGCCGAGCCGGACAATTCGGTTTGCCAACCGTCCGTGGAGACTCTTTCGCTGGGCAGTTTTGCGGCGTTCCAGATCCTTGAGTTGCTGTTTCGTCCGCCGATATCTGGAGGATTGTTTCCACTGCTTCCGGCCCTTTTTGACCGTCCCGTTTGGCTGGTAGTTGTGTGGATTGGTCGCCCTCTGACTTCGGTCCAGTCGTCGCTGGAGTCTCCGAATTTCAGCCTGTCGGCGGTCGAGTTCCTGGCTGAGTGGGATTTGAAAGCTGTCGGTGGTGGTCGAAACCGCAATCAGTGACGGTCCAAAATCAAGTCCCACTCGCTCTCCATTCTGAGTGGTGTGTTTTTCAGGATCACGGTAGGGTTTGCCTTCCAGAATCATCTGTACAAACCATCGTGACCGCCCATTGATCACTCGCTTGACAATCCGGGCGTATTTGACCCGGTGTTTGAGAGCGTGGACGTGGTACGGATTGGTCTCATCCGCCTTGAACTCAAATGTCAGTTTTCCAACACACACCGTTCCGGTCCCCATCACCACCCGGATTCCAGTGTCGTTGGCGTTGGTCTCAAACGACTGGAAGTCATCCCGCCGCTTGAACCGCACCCGCTTCGCTTTTCCAACCATCACTTTTTCAATCGCTCTCCAGGCCCGTTTCGCCACTTGCTGCACAATTCGCGAATTCGTCAACCTGACAAAATGTCCTTCAACCAATCGTTGCGCCACCTTTTGCGCCTCGCCGACCGACAGTCCATATTTCTTCCGCACTTCGGCAAAGGCGGCTTTGCGTTCCTCAGACCCTTTCGGCAGTTTCCGCGCCGCTTCCCATTCCGGAGATTTCCGCGCCCGCTTCAACCGCCTCACTAACTCCCCCAACGTCGCGTTATACACTTGCCGATAGGCATTCAACATCTTCTCCAATTGGCCGAAGCCCGCCGAATTTGTCTCCACTTCAAACGTGGCGACAAAGGATGGAGTTGAGGGTTGATGGAGTTTATCCGCTTTTTTTCTCATAGTTTAACTATACTGCAAATCTACCGTTTTCGGCAAGATTTATTACTTTGTTCAGGGTCGCTCAAGCTGATTTTTTCAGCGGTTGCGATTCATCCCCGCCCTACCGCTTCGCGGTTGAGGACAGGGCTTTCTCGCATTTTTTCTGGTAAAAAAATATTGTCCGGCTTGATATCACGGTGAATGAAACCTGAGACATGGGCTTTGGCTAGTGCCTGGCATACCGGCACCAAAATTTGGGCACATCGGAGCAGCGAACAGCGGCCAAAAAGCTTGAGTTCCTGGGTCAACGAGCGTCCAACCAGTAATTCCATCGCCAGATAGGCGATCCCGGTTTCAGAAATTCCAGAATCCAGCACTGTGACTGCATTGGGATGATTGACCCGGCAACTGGAAATACCTTCGCGAAAGAATTGGTTGAGACTTTCAGTACGGCGTCCGGGTGCCATTTTCAAAGCGAACCAATCTCCCGCGAGTCCGGACCCAAAAGTCATGTGATTGATTGTGAATGGTTTCAAGCAAGCTCAACACCACATTGTTGGGCAACCCGGCACGATCAATGTCAAAAACCGTCCAGGTATTTTTTTCAAATCGCGCCACGCCTCCGCCATAAGTGCCAACCCAGACCGCTGGAGTTCCATCCTGGCTCACGGTTTCAGTCAAACTCAGCACAATGTTGTTTGGCAGTCCCGATGAGGTATTCCAGCCGGTCCACTGGCCATTTTCAAACCGGGAAAGTCCTCCGCCATACGTTCCAGCCCAAAGTGCTTTGGTTCCGTCAGCGGCTCTGGTTTCAAGCAGGCAAAACACAACGTCGTGGATCAAGCCCGTGCTGGTGTCAAATCGGGTCCACACACCGTTTTCCAATCGAAACAGGCCCTTCCCTTGCGTGCCAACCCACAGCGTTGAACTTCCAGTCGAATTTTTTGATTCGAGCAGACACAAGGTTCCGCGCCCGGCCAGATCCTTGTCAGGTGTGTCAAAAGGGTTCCACCGACCATTTTCAAAAACCGACACCCCACCACGGGTTGCCACCAGGATGGTTCGTTGACTCCCAGGTAAAGTCGCTTCGATCAAGCATTTCACCTGGTTGTGCGGCAATCCGGCTGGCTTGCCGTAGGTCGTCCAGACGCCATCCTTGAGTTGCAGCACACCACCACCATCGGTGCCAAACCAGACACTGCCATCACTGGCTGTCAGCAATGCCCGCACAAAATTTGATTCCAGCCGGTTGGGCATATTGAAGACCGTCCACACCCGGCCATTAAAAACAGCGGCACCATCCTGTGTCCCAATCCAGAGATAGCCTTTCTGGTCAAAGGCCATGCATTGGACGGAATTTTGCGGAAGTCCGGTTTTATCAGTGCAGGTATGGAAAAAAGGTCGGCCACCTGGAAGTGGAAAGGTGGGATTCACCAGGTCAGCAGTACACACTCTGACGGCACTTGCCAGAGCAAGACACAAAATTCCGAGCCGGATGCCAGACAGTGCGAACGAGTGCATGGCCTGAAAGAAAGAAAAAGTCAGGATTTTCGGGAAAAGATAGGCAAACTTTGGGGACAACTCGGATGAACTGTACCCAACAGATCACAGAAACTTCGAGGCGCTTTTGAAGGTTGATCCAAGGAAGTCGCTCACGGAATGGGTCATCGCTCCGATCCACAAACCAGCCACCGTCAATACCAGAATGCGTTTATCAAACGATTGAATCAGTTTCAGCATGCGGAACAATGATTCCTGCACCACTTTCACTCCCTGATCGGTGGTTGGAGGCATTCCAAGTAACCAGATATTTTGGATAAACAGGGCGATAGCCAGAATGGCGGTCATCACGGCCAGGAAATAGAAGATTCGAAAGAACGTCGAAAATAAAATTCCGTGCGACAGCCGCGACCGGTGACCACACATCCGCTGGTAAGGAATCCAGATCCAGCGAAAAATCCCCCACCGAAAATACTGGACGCTTCGCGTATCAAGGTCCGGCCCAAACATCAAGCCGCTAAATAACATCGTTCCGGTTCCAAGCAGCGTCAGTCCCGGATTTCGGGTCAACAGGAAAAAAGCCACCGCCGTGGGAATGGCCAAAATGTAGGTGATTAAATCGTGCGTTTTTCCAGAAGGCATAAGGAATTATGAATTATGAATTATGAATTATGAGCCAGGAAATGAAATAGCATCATTCCATCATTTTGTCACCCTGTCATCATTTCGGGTTCAGGGTTCAGGGTTCAGGGTTCAGGGTTCAGGGTTCAGGGTTCAGGGTTCAGGGTTTTCAAATTTATGTCCCTTCGGTCCTTTTCGTCCTGTTTGTCTTTTGTGCCCCTGGTTGTCTTCCTAAACCCGGAACCCGGAACCCTCAAGATATGAAATCACCGCCTGTTGAATTTCAGGTTCGGCGCCAAAACCGTGAAACCAGATGGCACCTGGCTCGCGCCGCCACCAGGTTATCTGGCGTTTGGCATAGTGACGGGTATCGGTTTTCATCTGTTCAATGGCTGACTCATAGGTGCGCTCTCCGCGTAGAAATTCAATTACCCGCCGGTATCCATGGGCACCAAAAGCTTTGGCATCGTGTGGTACACCGACCGCCAGCAGATTTTTGATTTCTGCCAGTAAGCCGCTTTGTTCCATCACATCCACCCGCCGATTGATTTTGTCATAGAGCACTTCACGTGGCGGATCGAGCACAATAATTCGCATTCGAGCCGCAAATTCAGGTGGTTCTGGGAGATTTGGCTGTTGCTCGGAAAGACGCTTCCCGTTTTGAAAGAAAAATTCGAGTGCTCTGGTGACCCGCGACCAGTCGCGCGGTGCCAGCCGGCTGGCGGAAACCGGATCGAGCCGCCTTAACATCCGGTGCAGATGCTCTGGCCCGCGTCGAGTCAGAATGGATTTGAGACGCTCACGCAGGGTCAAGTCAGTGGCTGCTTCCTCGGAAAATAACCTTCCGCGCAACGCATTGAGGTAAAACCCGGTGCCGCCGACAAAGATTGGCAGTTGATGGCGAGCTTCGATTTCAGCCAGACACCTGGCGGCATCCACGGCATAGCGGCCTGCAGTGTAGTTTTCCGTCGGCTCAACAATATCAATGAGATGGTGCGGGATGCCCTGTTGTTCTTCGAGTGGGACTTTGGCTGTGGCGACATACAGCCCACGGTAGACCTGAACTGAATCCAGGTTGATGATTTCACCGCCAAAATGCCGGGCAATCGCAATTCCAAGGTCACTTTTCCCGGAACAGGTTGGCCCAACAATCACAGGAATGAGTTGATGTTGAGAAGGTTTAGTTGAATCCATGGTGGTGGAGCAAAGTAAGAGCGAGTAGTGAGTAGCGAGTAGTCAGAATAAGTAGCCAGCGGTCCGAGATGCTTTACTATTCAGAAAGTTTCCTGAGTCATTTTAGAGGAGTCAAAAGGTTAAAACGGGATTTCAAACTGTGAAGGATTCACTACTCGCTACTTGCTACTCGCTACTCGCTTTTCCTTCGCTTCTTTTTGCGCGCAATTGAAAGTTCTTGTATGATGCCGCTCCCATCTCTCGCCAATTTGACTCCGAACTTTAGCGAAAAAGGAACTGAAATCAATTGGATAAATATTTTTTCTTCTTTGTCCTGGTCGGATTTGTCGCCCAGATGATTGATGGTGCCCTTGGAATGGGGTACGGCGTCATTTCGACGATTTCCCTCCTTGGGTTTGGTGTTTCACCTGCCGCTGCCAGCGCAGGGGTTCACGCCGCCAAAATCTTCACGGGCGCGGCATCGGGCGTTGCTCATTTAAAAATGGGCAATGTGGACCGGGTTTTGTTGCGCCGATTGATGATTCCAGGCGCCATTGGTGGCATCATCGGAGCACTGGTTTTGACTCAAACGCCGGAAAAATACGTCAAGCCGTTTGTTTCCATTTATTTGGCTATCCTGGGAATTGTAATTTTCTACAAAGCATTTCACAAAGTAACCGAACGTGAAGTTACAACCCACATCGCACCGCTGGCATTAACTGGCGGCTTTCTGGATTCGGCAGGTGGCGGATGGGGACCGATTGTCACATCAACCCTGATGGCACGCGGCCATAACCCACGTGTCACCATCGGGTCGGTCAATCTGGCCGAGTTTTTTGTCTGTATCGCCCAATTGCTGGCGATTCTCATTTTTATGGGTCAGGGAGACTGGCATAAAGTCAGCGCCACGGTCTCGATTGTGGCCGGCTTGATCGTCGGCGGCGTGCTGGCGGCGCCGCTAGCGGCCTATGTGTGCCGACATATTCCAGCCCACGCCCTTCGAATTATGGTCGGGGCGCTGATTATCCTGCTCAGCGCCCGCACGATTTATCTTTCACTATAACCACACCCTATGAGTGAACACGAAAACGAACTGATTGCCCAACGGCAAAAGAACTTAACCGAACTGGTCGAGCTTGGGATTGAAGCTTATCCGCACCGGTTTGACCGAACCCACACTGTTTCAGAAGCCGTGACTGAATTTGGCTCGCAAACGGCTGAAGAACTGGTTGCCGCACGTCCAATCGTAAAACTGGCCGGACGCATCCACGCCATCAATCGGATGGGAAAAGCCGCCTTTGTGCGCTTTACCGATGGGAAATCAATGATTCAGGCGTATTTGCGCCGCAATGAAATTGGTGAATCGCTGTGGGAACTCTTTCTCCGACTTGATCTTGGTGACGTGATTGGGGTCTCCGGATTTGTCTTTCGCACCAAAACCGGCGAACTCTCGGTTCACGCCGAAGACTTGAAATTCCTGGTCAAAGCGCTGACGCCGCCGCCTGACAAATTCCACGGCTTGCAAAACAAAGAGCTTCGCTACCGGCAACGGTATGCCGATTTGATCGCTAACCACGACGTGCGAACCGTGTTTGAAAAACGGGCACAGATTGTCCGTGAAACCCGCGCTTATTTTGACCAGCACGGATATATCGAAGTCGAAACACCGATGCTCAGTCCGCTGGCCACCGGGGCCGCCGCCCGGCCATTTGTCACCCATCACAACGCGCTCGACATCCCACTCTTTGCCCGGATTGCGCCGGAACTCTATCTCAAGCGATTAACCGTGGGCGGATTTGAAAAGGTGTATGAACTGAATCGGAACTTCCGGAACGAAGGACTTTCGATCAAGCACAACCCGGAATTCACCATGCTTGAGTTTTATCAGGCATATAGCAGTTATGAGGACCTGATCGAATTGACCGAAGAGTTGATTACCGGACTGGTTGAGAAAGTATGTGGAATACTGACAATTCCCTATGGTGACTACGAGTTGAATTTCAGCCGCCCCTGGGCACGTTTCACGATGGCCGAAGCTATCCAACAGCATTTGCCAGAGACTGTTGCCGGGCACGCGCTCGATACACTCGATGACCTTATCGAAGTCGCCAAAGCCGTTCACTGTGAACTCAAACTGGCAGAAGGCTATGGGAAATGCCTGGGGATTTTGTTTGAACACGTGGCCGAGCCGCATTTGATCCAGCCGACCTTTATCACACGGTTCCCAACGGATCTGAGTCCGCTCTCCAAGCAATCACCTGACAACAAAGAGTTTGTGGATCGCTTTGAACTCTTTATTGCCCGGATGGAATGCGCCAATGGCTTTTCGGAACTCAATGACCCGGCTGAACAACGGCGGCGGTTTGAAGATCAGGTCAAAGCTCGCGAACGTGGCGATGACGAGGCCATGGTGCTTGATGAAGATTACATCCGGGCGCTGAGCTACGGTCTGCCTCCAACGGCGGGCGAAGGCATTGGAATTGACCGAATCGTGATGATTTTGACCAATCAACGATCAATTCGGGACGTCATCCTCTTTCCACATATGCGACCCGAAGCCAAACATCTGCATGAAGATAGCGAATAAAGA
Source organism: Acidobacteriota bacterium (assembly GCA_016208495.1). Lineage (NCBI taxonomy): Bacteria > Pseudomonadati > Acidobacteriota > Acidobacteriota bacterium. Next base: position 34,556 of record JACQXX010000104.1, read on the forward strand.
ATGAAGAATTGAGAATGAAGAATGAAGAAACCAAAGAGTGATTAGTACCTGATGCTTAGGGAGCGTTAAAAAACAACTTCCCGGTTTTCATTTGGGTCGCAGCCATTTTCTTTTGAGTTCGGTGGCACTTTCCCTGACAAAAGCTCAGACCCCATTGAAGTCTTTGGATTTCTTTTTCGTGTTTTTCGTGTATTTCGTGGTTTCCTGTTCTGAAATTGGATCTCTCCGGGTGACTTTCGAGAAAAACGGGAAGTTGTATTTTTACAGTCTCTTAGTGCTTGGGGATCAATACCTACCAGGAACCAAGGACCAAAAATTTCTTCATTCTCAATTCTTCATTCTCAATTCTTCATTCTTACCGGTAGATCAGTACATCACTGGCTATGGTGACGAACAAAATCACGCTCACCATGGCGTTGGTTGTAAAAAAGGCAGCGTTCATCCGCGAGAGGTCGGTTGGTTTGACCAGATTGTGCTGGTAGATCAACAAACAGGCCGTCAGGACGAGGCCGATCACGCCCAACCAGTGCAAATGAGCCAGCAAAAATACAGAAATTAAGACACCAAACATTGCGGTATGCAGGATCCGGGCAAACAGTAAGGCACCAGCCACTCCAAGCCGTTTGGGAATTGAAAACAGTGCTGGATGCTCGCGGTCAAATTCATAATCCTGGCAGGCATACATCACATCAAATCCAGCCGTCCAGAGCAGCACCGCCAGCGAAAGCAGGACCGGCAACACATCAAAATGGCCGGTAACGGCAATCCAGGCGCCGGTTGGAGCAATTGAAAGCCCCCATCCTAAAACCAAATGGGACAACGAAGTAAACCGCTTCGTGTAGGAATAAACCAGCACTGACCCCAATGCCACTGGTGAGAGCAACAAGGTCAGGCGATTGAGCGAAGCGGCAGCCAGAAAAAAAACCAGGGATGCCACCACCGTAAACAACAGCACAAAATTTGGAGTCACCAACCCTGCCGGAAGCGCCCGCATGGCAGTTCGCGGATTGTCAGCATCAAATTTCTGGTCCACGAACCGATTGAATGCCATTGCCGCACTTCGGGCGCCAACCATAGCAACGGTAATCCAGAAAATTTTGTTGAACGAAGGAACACCATGTGCCGCCAGAAATGCCCCCAAAAAGGCAAACGGCAAGGCAAACAGGGTGTGTTCGATCTTGATCATCTCGCAGGTAATCTTCAGATTACGCCAGAGCACAGCAACCATAAAAAATCCTCGGGGTTCAGGGTTCAGGGTTCAGGGTTTACAGAATTCTTTCGAACCTAAAAACAGATCACTAAAACAGAAGAAGAATGTAAAGTAATTTAGAGAAATACACTTAGTGGACTACTGACTACTGACTACTGACTACTGACTACTGACTGGTATCACTAAATTGATCGGAACATCTATTCTTTCAAAATGCAGAAGAAATCGGCAATAGCAAACACCATCACAACCACCAGTTCCAACAAAGAGTTTGACTTTAAACAGGAAGCCATCAAGCAATGGACCCACGATCCATGCGGGCTGCTTGGGGCCAAAGGCTTTGAGATTGGGACCGGTGAATTTTATGAACGGGTTGACCACAATCGCTATGTTGAATATGCCCCGTGGATGAAATCAGTGATGCCGTTTGCTGACTTCCAGGGCCGAAAGGTCCTTGAAATCGGATTTGGGATGGGAACGGACCTGTTTCAATTTGCCAGGGGTGGTGCCGAGGTTTACGGCGTGGACCTCTCTCCAGAACATCTGCGAATTGCGAGCGAACGTTTTGCGTTTTTTGGACTTCCAGCCAATTTGCAACTGGCGGATGCCGAAAATCTTCCGTTTCCAGATGCTTCATTTGACGCAGTGTACTCATTTGGTGTCATCCACCACATTCCCAACATTGAGCAGGCGGTGCGTGAAATTTATCGGGTGCTGCGGCCTGGAGGACAGGCCATCATTTCGGTCTATCACAAAAACTCAGCTTTTTATTATTTCTGCGTCTTAGGCGGCTATCTGGTGCATTTTCGATTTCTGAACGAATCGTTTCAGGCAAACCTCTCGCGCATCGAATACCGCGAACACAGCGATGCTTGCCCGCTGGTCAAACTTCTCTCCAGAAACGAGTTGCGGAATTTGTTCAGTCAATTCCCCGAAGTCGGTATTGAATGCCATCATCTGGCCGCCACTCATTTTGGGTCATTGCAACGGCTGGTCCCGGAAAGCCTGGTGCGACGTGTTGAAAACAAACTTGGCTGGTATCTGGTGGCGAAGGCGACCCGGTAGAACGAGACGGGGCGGACACGTTGGTTCGCCCCTACTTCTTTTCTTCTTCAGGTAACAGGAGTCGTGCCGCCAGCGTTCCACGTTCGCTGGGAATGACCAGCACCTCTCCGGTGATCTGAATACCTGCCAGAATGTGGTTTTCATTCAAAAACAGGCGGGCCGTCACATCGCCGCTTTTGGGTTCCAGCAGGGTTACTTCGTTGCTATCAAAGGCCGCAATGGCAACGATATCTTCTCCCAATGCAATTGGTTCAAAGATTAACCTTCCATCCATCAACTGCCGCCAGGTCATTGATCCATTTTTGGTCTGCAATGAATACAGGTAGTTATCAAATGACGGCACAAGCAACTGGTTGCCTTTGACCAGCGGCGCCGCCAGCACCGACGCCCCCGCCCGACGTTCCCAAATCAGAGTGCCTGTCGTTCGCAGCACCGCCCGAACCCGCCCATCGGCGGAACCGAAATACACCTGACGTTCATCACACGCCGGTTTGCCGATTTTTCCTTTTCCTTGAAATTTCCAGAGTTGTTCACCGGTTTCGAGTTTTAAGGCATAGAGCGTATTGTCATCGCCACCCAACAAAAGCTGGTCATGATCAATCAGAAACCGTCCTTGAGCGGCAAACTCCCATTTGGAACTACCATCCGTCCGTTGAAGAGCGTGAAGCTTTCCATCGCTCATCGTTGTGTAGAGCGTGTCCCCAGCTTCAATCAAGGCAGATCGAAACGTATGCGGAAAGGTTTTGGTCCAGCGCGTTAACCCGGTGGTCGTATCAAGCGCCCGGAGCACGCCTTCCTTTCCAGTTTCAGTCTGGCGTTCGGTCGCGATATAAAGCTCTGATTTTCCGGCACTTAACGGTGCCGTAAATTCCCCGCCCTGCGGTGTTTCCCACAGCAAACTGCCATTTTCCAAACTGAGCGCCACCACGCGCCCGCCCTGGAGCGGCATACACACCAGCCGATTGACTACCAGAACTGGCAGCCGGGTGACATCAGGTGAGAAGTATTCCCAGGCTTTGGACAGTTCACGGACCTCAACATCATCCCGGTTGATCAACAGATTCTGGGTGCGGCGCGAACGAGCAAACTGCTCATCGGTTTCACGGTCTTTATTGCGTCCACGGCCTTTTCCTTGTTTTTGGGCTTCAACCGATACAGCCGCCGCCAACGTCAGGAGGAACACACATACCAGCACCAGGAAACGGAGCGAAAGACCGGAAGACAAGGAGACAAGGGGACAAGGGGAAGAAAGAAGGGGTTCGGGGTTGTGATTCATTCCAATTAGGTGATTTTAAACGCCAGTGTGAGAGCAGTCGGAAAACCCTGGCTCTGCTTTGGTTTTGAGATAGGGACTTCAAGGCAATGCGGTTACTGAATGCTTCCAAAAAGAGTTGGAATATCCCGCATCCCGTGCACTATGCGGACAATTTCAATGCCATTGTCAATCGCACGATAGAAAATCAGGTAATTTCCTACTGGGAACCGACGCAATCCAGGGGCAAGCTCCTGACAGGATTGCCCAATGTTTGCATTAGCTGCCAGCATATCGAATTTCTCGGTGAGGGTGTCAATCAGCCCGTCTGCGGCGACAAGATTGCTACTTGCAATAAACAACCAGATCTCATCGAGGTCCGCAAGGGCAAGCGGTTTCAGAGTGATGGTTGCCATCCTTATGATACCTTGCCTTCTGGTTGAGCCAGCCGTTCGCGACCTCGCCGCTTGATGTCTTCAGCGTCAAATGGTACGGATGGTCCGCTCTCCAGTCCTTTTTGAATCTCGCGGCGGAGTTCCTCCATCCGCATTTCGCGCAGGCGGTCCTGTTCTTCCAGAAGCCGCAAGGCTTCGCGCATCACTTCGCTGGCGGAATTGTACAGGCCAGACTCCACTTTGCGTTTAACCAACTCTTCAAGTTGTGGTGTCAAAGAGATGTTCATAACGTCCTCAAAATACGTTCCTTGATTTGTGTGTTGTTCGTGAAAGAGGTTTTACACTAACACAAAATAACAAAGATTGTCCTTCTGTAAATTCTTCCGTGATGGGTTTCTTTGGAACAAGCTGGAAATTCAGGTTCAGCCTGCGAAGCCTAGATTTTGTGCAAACAGCCCCCTCTCTCAAAATCCTGTTTGTAAAATTGTTTTTCCAGTTTTCCGCCCTTTTGGGTCCTTCACAAACCTCGGTTCAGGTTCAGTGGTCGAAATTCAGGTTCTGAATTTGAACCAGGTGGTTGAAGTTGTTGAGCCTCAAGAGACAAAACCGGAAAAATAACTTAAATGGCTGGATTTTAATGAGCAAGCCAGGCTTCATTCTGTCATCTTGGTGACCCATCCTGTTTGCACAAAATCTAGGCTTCGCAGGCTGAACCCCTGGAGTTCCAACCCATTTCGAAAGAATCCATCACGGAAAATTTACAGCAGGAAAAATTTCGGGACCGCGCAAAAAACGCGCGGTCAAGAGTGCATAAATCAAAGTGCATCAAGGATTGAGAGTTCTCACCGCAACCACCCGAAAACCGCTGTTCCTGCCGACGAACTCTGGGTTGTTCCTGTAGCGGAACGCCGACCGGCAGAAGTCGGCACCGTCGAACCAAGAACCGCCACGCATCACGCGGAATCGTTGATCGGACCCCGATTCCCGTGCACTCCCATCGTCCGGTACTCCAGCATAAGTGTCCTGATACCAATCCTGACACCATTCCCAGACATTTCCGTGCATGTCGTGAAGCCCCCAGGCATTCGCTGGAAAACTTCCGACCGGTGTGGTTTTTTGACGATACTCACCTTTCGGCGCATTCCCATAAGGGTAATGCCCATCATAGTTTACCTGATCGGTTGTGATGGGTTCCCCAAACGAAAACGGGGTCGTTGTCCCAGCCCGGCAGGCATATTCCCATTCCGCCTCGCTCGGCAACCGATAGATGTAATTATCTTTTTTGGCATTCAGCTTTTTCAGGAATTCCTGGCAGTCATTCCAGGATACTTGCTCGACCGGCAAAGTGTCGCCTTTAAAAGATGAAGGATTATTTCCCATCACCTCCTGCCATTGTGCCTGAGTTACCTGAAATTTCCCTAAATAAAAAGGTTGGCTGAAAGTAACTCGATGCTGGGGTTGTTCACGAGTAAACCATTCCCGTTCTGCTTTTGGGTTGTATCGCTTTGCATCGGCAAAGGCAGCTTCAACATCGGCATTGGTCGAGCCCATCAAAAAACTCCCGGTTGGAATCAGCACAAATTCCATATCAATGCTGTTTGTAAAAGTTGGATTGAGAAGTAACTGAGGTGGTGAAGGCAAAACCACAGGCACTGGTGACGGAGATTGAATCAGGTCAGGCGTTTTATTCTGTGAATTCCCTGCCAGTTTGGCCTCGATACGTTCATATTCGTTTTCGTAGCCCTCGATAAGTTCTTTGATGTCTTTGATTTTTGTCCGCAGTTCAAATTTTCTGTCTGTATCCGCCGTAATTCCAAGCTCCCGCTCATAGTCGTGCAACTTTTGAACCTGTACCGTCAGCAGGTTCTCCAAATCTTTCAATCGTTGTTGAAGATGGGGAGCTGGCATAGGAAGTTGATTCTATTGACTCTGGTTGAGGATGAAATACAAGACGGAACTGACTGATGAAGGGCAAGCAACAGGCGAATGTTGGTAAACGAGCCTCACTATAAAACACCTTGGGAATGATGACAACTACTGTGAAAATTTAGATTTAACAGAACCGCCTAAAGGCGGGACTCTGAACTGAGACCAAACAACCGTTTAAAATTGGCGGTGGTGATGCGGCCAATTTCTTCAATGGTTGTCTGGTGGAGTTCGGCCAGTTGGCGGGCGACTTCGATCACGTAGGATGGTTCGTTGCGCTTCCCGCGATATGGAACCGGCGCCAGATACGGGCAGTCGGTTTCAATCAGGATGGACTCAAGTGGGAGCGATGTGGCGATGTCGCGCAACGGTTGGGCATTTTTAAAGGTCAGGTTCCCGGAAAACGAAATCAGAAACCCCAGTTCCAACCCGGCTTTGGCAAGTTCAGGTGAACCACTGAAGCAATGGAAAATCCCAGCCCGGTTATCTCGATCACTCCAATGCTCGCGAAGTAGCTCTATCGTGTCCTCATCCGCATCGCGGATGTGCAACAAAATCGGGAGGTTCCGCTCGCGGGCGCGTTCCATTTGCCGGACAAACACGGCTCGCTGCACGTCGCGTGGCGAATGGTCATAGTAGTAATCCAGCCCGATTTCGCCCCACGCCAGCACTTTGGGATGCTCGCACATCTGGCGGAGGCGGGCTTCGAGTTCATCATCGTAGAGCCGGGCATCGTGCGGATGCACCCCAACCGCAGCGTAAATGTGCGGATGGGCATCAGCCAGCGCCAGCCCTTTTTCGAGCGATCCTTGCTCTAAATCGCCGTTGCAGATTTCAAGGATCAACTCAATCCCAACCTCAGCCGCACGAGCCAGGATGGCGGTGCGGTCTTCATCATAGATTTGCCCGTCAATGTGGGCGTGTGAGTCAATAAACATAAACACTTGAGGGTTCGGGGTTCGGGGTTCGGGGTTCGGGGTTCAGGGTTCAGGGTTCGGGGTTCAGGGTTCAGGGAAAACAACGAAAAAGATGAAAAGGACAAAAAGGACAAAAAGGACAAAAGAGACTTACATTCGAAAACCCGGAACCCGGAACCCGGAACCCGGAACCCGGAACCCGGAACCCGGAACCCGGAACCCGGAACCCGGAACCCGGAACCCGGAACCCGGAACCCTCTGACCGATTGAGCGGTACCAGTTTCACAAGCTTTTGCAGGTGCTGGCCGCGTCGTTCGTCACAAATCCAACCTGTGATGCCAATGTGTAAATCGAGGTCCAGGTAAGCTTTTAATTCTGCTTCCGTGCCCGTAAAGCAGTGAACCACTCCGGCGGTGAACTGGTCACGATACGGCTTCAGAATGTGGACGAAGGCGGCATGGGCGTCGCGTTCGTGCAAAAACAAAGGTTTTTTGACTTCGGAGGCAAGCTGAATCTGGGCTTCAAACCAGCGGTTCTGGTCCGGGCGTGGTGAAAAGTCACGGTTGTAATCCAGACCGCATTCCCCAATCGCCACGACCTCAGGTGATTCGGCCATTTTTCGCAACGTCTCAATCGTTTCCTCGGTGCAGTGGCGAGCATCGTGTGGATGAACTCCTGCCGTGGAAAATAAGATATGCGGGTGATGCTGTACTAGACGAAGCGCCTCACGGCTGCCCTTAACGCTGGTTCCGGTCAAGATCAGAGTCGTTACACCAGCTTCCTGGGCGCGTTTTAAAACCAGTTCCCGATCAGACTCAAATGAGCGATGGGTTAAATTGATTCCAATATCAATCAGTTTCATTGCAAATCTTCCTTTTTTCAGGAGTTGACCTCAGAAATGTGCTCAACGTCAAGCCGCTGAATTCCAAAGCGATGTCAAGCCATCGCACTCCAAAGGGTTAAGCTTTTGCCTTGCACTCGCAGGTCCAGTGCTTATATCTTTGCACCCCCAAAAATTCGAGAAGAGACGAGATTCAGACTGATTCCCTGCAACCAAACGCTGAAAAACCTGCCGCGATATGATAAACACCGCAAACAATCATTCCTCTTGTCATTTTTCTTTCTGGAATCGCTGAATTTGCTTAGAAGGAGCAGTATGACCGATATACAAACCAAAAAAAGTAGCCAGGCTGTGAATATTCCCGCCGCAACGGGGAAGCTTGGCGTGTTGCTGGTTGGATTGGGCGCCGTGAGTACGACGTTCATCGCTGGCGTTGAAGCCATCCGACGTGGGACGGCCCAGCCAATTGGATCACTGACCCAAATGGCATCTATCCGCCTTGGAAAACGAACCGAAGGGCGCAACCCTCGCATTAAAGACTTTGTTCCCCTGGCCGAACTTGATGATCTGGTGTTTGGGGCCTGGGATATTTTTGAAGACTCCGCCTATGATGCCGCTGTTCATGCCGGCGTTTTGGAACGGACCCAACTTGATCAATTGAAACCGGCTCTGGAAGCCATCAACCCTATGCCAGCCGTGTTTGACCAGCATTATGTGAAACGGCTGAACGGAACCAACATCAAACAGGGCGCCAACAAGCTTGACCTGGCCCAGCAGTTGATCGCCGATATCGAAGACTTTCGCCAGAAAAACGATTGTTCCCGTCTGGTTCTGGTCTGGTGTGCCTCAACCGAGGTGTTCCTCCAACCGGACCCGGTCCACGACACAATTGCCAGTTTTGAACAGGCAATGAAAGACAATCACCCGGCAATTGCCCCGTCAATGATCTATGCCTATGCCGCACTCAAGTGCAAAGTGCCATTTGCCAACGGGGCGCCAAACCTGACGGTTGACCTGCCAGCGATTCAGCAACTTGCGGCTGAAAACCTGGTGCCGATTTGCGGCAAGGACTTCAAAACCGGTCAGACCTTTATGAAGACCCTGCTGGCACCGGGCCTGAAATCACGGATGCTGGGCCTGCACGGCTGGTATTCGACCAACATCCTGGGCAACCGCGACGGCGAAGTTCTCGATGATCCGGAATCATTCAAAACCAAGGAAGAATCCAAACTGTCGGTGCTGGAATATATTCTGCAGCCGGAACTCTATCCGGAATTGTACAAGGATTTTTCACACGTGGTGCGGATTAACTATTACCCGCCTCGCGGTGATAACAAAGAAGGCTGGGATAACATTGATATCTTCGGCTGGCTCGGCTACCCGATGCAGATCAAAATCAATTTTCTGTGCCGGGATTCGATTCTGGCGGCACCGATTGTTCTGGATCTGGCTTTGTTCCTTGACCTTGCCCAACGTGTTGGAATGAAAGGAATTCAGGAATGGCTGAGTTTCTATTTCAAGAGCCCGATGACAGCACCGGGTCTCTATCCTGAGCATGATATTTTCATTCAATTGATGAAGCTCAAGAACACCCTCCGTGACCTGCGCGGTGAAGAACTCATCACGCACTTAGGGAAAGAATACTACGATTAGGGCTTAGGGCTTGGGGCTTGGGGTAACAACAACAGATTTGGTCGGTTGTTGTTACCCCTTGCGCCTCTCTGATTCTTTTCCTTCTCCCTCACTCCACTTTGAAATCATCCTTTTGGATTCAGAAAAGACGACGTGATTGATAGGACTGTCTTTCCCTGAACCCTGAACCCTGAACCCTGAACCTTAAAGTCCCACCCCTAAAGATGAGAACTCCAGTCGAAATCAACCAGCTCAAACGCGACGGCCACACGTTGTCTTCGGACGACATCCTCAATCTTATCAATGCTTACACCCGCGATGAGGTGCCCGATTATCAACTCGCGGCGTTTCTGATGGCAGTGTGTTGCCGTGGGATGGTCACCGAGGAAATCCAGGCGCTGACCAATGCCATGCTTCATTCAGGTGTGGTGCTTGATTTTTCGGATATTCCGGGAATCAAAGTTGATAAACACAGCACTGGTGGTGTGGGGGATAAAACGTCACTGGTACTGGCACCGCTTGTGGCTGCGGCTGGAATTCCCGTTCCAATGATTAGCGGTCGTGGACTTGGCCATAGCGGCGGGACACTGGACAAACTGGAATCCATCCCAGGTTTTCAAACCGGGCTGTCGTTGACTGAATTCCGCCGCCTGCTCTCAACCATCGGCGTTGGGTTGATTGGACAAACGCTGGAAATCGCCCCGGCTGATCGCAAGCTCTACGCGTTACGTGGCGCCACCGGGACGGTTGAATCCATCCCGCTCATTACCGGCAGCATTATGAGCAAAAAGCTCGCCGAAGGAATTGATGCCCTGGTGCTAGACGTCAAATGCGGCAACGGTGCCTTTATGAAAACAACCGAACGGGCGCTGGAACTGGCCCGCTCGCTGATTGCCACTGGCGAAGGAATGGGAAAACGGGTGACAGCGCTGGTGACTGATATGAATCAACCACTCGGTTGGTCGGTCGGCAATGCCCTCGAAGTCATCGAAGCCCAGGAAATGCTGCGTGGTAACCTCGTTGGACGGTTTGCCCAACTGACCCTGGAACTGGCGGCTCATATGATTCAACTGGGGAGTGATACCCCCTACTTGAAACAGGCCCGCGACCAGGCAGTTGAACTCATTACCTCCGGCAAAGCCATGGAAAAATGGCAGCAGATTATTGAAGCCCAGGGCGGTGATCCGCGCGTGACCGAAGACGAAACACGATTGCCCCAGGCAGCCCATCAAAAAATTATTCGAGCTGAAAAAAGCGGCATCCTCACTGCAATTGAAACCGAAGCTGTCGGGTGGGCCTCACTTCTGCTCGGAGCTGGGCGGTTACAACTCAGTTCACCGATTGACCCGGCAGTCGGTATTCGCATTCACGTCGAACGTGGCGCTGAAATGAAAGCCGGTGATCCACTCTGCACGCTGTATTACAATGACAGCACCAAACTGGCGCTGGCGGAAGAACGCCTCAAAACAGTCTTTACCATTGTTCCTGGCGCTGATGAATTTCATCGTACAACCCTGGCTCCAGAATGGTTTGTCGTTCAGTAAGGGGGCGAGTGCACTGATTTAGGTGCAGCACTCACCACGAACAAGGTGACAGGTGACAAACTGGCATAAATGACAAGGTGACAGGGTAACAAGGTGACAAAAAGGCAAAAAGACAACTTCGGCTGGAGACATTCGAGTTTTGTGCGTTGGCGATGGCGGGTAGTCTTACTGCTGATGGTCACTTTGACAGGGTTGAGTTCGGTAGGATGTGGAATTCAAGAGCGGATAAATCAAGATCGGGCTGAAACCATTCTCAAAAAGGGAAAGGTCTATCAAGTTTTAGCTCAGCAGGAGCCAGAGACGTACCAGAAGATTGTTACTGAAGCCACCGACTCAATTTCCAAGGATGAACCTGAAGAAGCCCTGGCCAGCCGTCTGAGACCGCTGGTGATGTCCGTTCTCCCCAAGTACTTTTCCCGTTGCTCTGATAAAGCTCTGGTCAATTACCTGCAAATCACCATCAAAGAGCTGGAGCACGTCTTAGCCAAAGACCCGGATGCCGCCTTTGCCTTGATGTTCCCTACCCCAGAGAACACAACCGTCAATCTCACTCGAAACATTGACCGCACGATTCTTGAGTCTGAACAGGAAGCCCTGGCTCAGGTCATTCAAAGCGGAAACCAATCAGACGCAATTCCAATCAACCGGGAACGGGCCCAAGAGAATCTCATCCCGATTGTCCGTCGGCTCCAGGAAAAACATGGACCGGATACAGTTGACCTGCTTGAAAATCCAACCGCACCTGGAGTTGATAAAGCTCGCGTCTGCCGAATATTGATTGACCTGTACCGTGAAATTCTTTCGCTTCCGCAGGAAAACTCGGCTGAAATCTCCCGCATGATGTTGTCTGAAGCCTTTGTAAGCGAGTAGCGAACCGAGTAGCGAGTAGCGAGTAGTGAATCCAAATTTACTGGTATTCAGTTTATCCCGTACTCATTGAAGCTGTTATAAAATTAACAGACCAACCTTTGGTGTGGTTGGTTTTACTACTCGCTACTCGCTACTCGCTCCAGTTCGCTCCAATTCGCTACTTGCTACTCGCTACTCGCTCTTCAATCTATTTCTTCTCCGGTGCCAGGTAAGCTGTCCACCGCCATTGATTGTCTTCCCCAAATTCAAAAACCGCCCACAGTTCATATTTGCACGGTTTTTTTCCGCCGCAGGGGTTGAGATTCTTGATAATTCGGCTGGGACGCTTGCTTGTGGGATGGGTATAGGGTTTGTCTTCAAGCGCCACCGTTTTTTGAAGCTCGCCCCAATCTTCATCATCTTCAAAATCTTCCAGAAATTCATCAGGCGCGATGGTGCCGCCCACATATTCAAATGACTTGACCATCATATTTTTGAGGGTGGTGACATTCTGTTTTTTGACCGCAGCTCGGAAAGAAGCCAAAAAGGGTTTCCAGGCTTTCTCCGGATCAGTTGCCGCTTTTTGATCATCAGTCACGATACCAGGTGAGGCCGGAGCGTCCGGAGCTTTCACCTCGGCCACTGGTTTCACCGGTGGAATATCTTTCGCAGGCTCAGTCGCACTCTGGCTGGCACGACAGGCCGCGCTTGAAATCAAAATCACACAGAAAAAACTCACAATCGCAGATCGAACAATCACAGTAAAAAATCCTTTCTTTTCATAGTTTTATAGTAGTCCTGCCATTTTGCGATGAAATTCCTCTTTTCGTACTACGGCGAGGTTTGGGGTTTTTAGCCTGCCGTTCAGTTTCTGGGTTCAAAACCACCTGGATAACGGGTAAGGCACGCCGCAATCTCAGCCCAGCGTTGATACGGTCGGAATCCAAGCCCCTCTTTTGTCAATGTTTCGGCCAGCCAGCCACGGGCAAACCGCAGATTGGCGGGAACACATTTTGCCGGTGATAGATCAGGTGGTCCATTGCCAGCAAATGCCACAATGTCATAGCGAGCAAGCGCATCTTGAACAACAGCCGTTTTATCAATCCCATCAGCGGTGGAGAGAAAGGGCGAATCCGTCGGAAGCTCAAGCACGAGCCCCCGCCCTGGTTCAAAAAAGCCGGGATTGGCATGCACTGTCAGCGATACTCCGGCTCGATCCAATAAATACTTGATGTACCAGAGACATCCGGCTGAGGCAACAACAATGTCCCACCCGGCCTGTCGAAGCTGGGCAACCGCTTCAGCCAGATCGGGGTCAGGCTTCATGGCACAGGCAATCTCGTGGAGTCGGGCTTCGTCGCAGGTAATGTGTGCGAAAAAACCACGCATGGCTTCAAAGTGAGTAATCTGGCCGGCAAAATATTGCTCCCAGTAGTTCGGTGTATCGCTACTCACGCAGGCCGGATAGATCAGTTCATAAAAGTCATGGTCAGTGATGGTTCCGTCAAAATCAGTTACCAGGACACGACTGGGTTGAGGATAGGGCATAAGGGTTCAGGGTTCAGGGTCATGATTGATTTCAATGAAAACTGTCTTCAAGCTGTTGATGAATGAAACTTGATTCCCACAACACAAAAGTGGGCGAACATTCCCTCTGTTCGCCCAAGCATACTGCCTGTTTTTTGGTGAAGAGTGCCTTGAGACTACTTTGAAAGTCGGGCTGAAGAAGTCGGGCTGAAGAAGACGGGTTGCAGAATTGGTTTTATTTCATCCCTCATCCCTTCGATTGCCCCGAGCTGGCGAGTCTTTCTGCCCCAAGCTCTCAGCCCTGGATTTTTCAGCCCCGGTTTTACGTCGTCGGGATTGGCCGATTCATTTGCTTGTAAATCGCTTCAATCTGGCCTTTGTTTTCTTCAGCTTCCTTGTTGGTTGGGTCGAGTGCCAGCACTTCACGATACATCTTCAATGCTGCCCGATATTTGACCCTGGCTGGCAATGGGCTCTTAAACATTAATTCGTTGCCATACTCCAGTTTGGCTTTTACCAACTCGGCTTTGAGTTTGGCATCACCGGGTTTGGCTTCATACTGTTTTTCCAGTTTCTGGATACTGTCCGGCATGGGAGGAAGCTCGGGCAGGGGTTCGTTGGCCTGCGCCGAAGGTGCTGACGTCGCGGGTTGGCCAGATTGTGGTTGTGAACCATATCCGCCAGAAGCTGGTTGTGGCGGCGCCGAAGCACCGGAAACTGGTTTGGGGGCTTCGGCACAAGCTCCAACAAGGAGCACCCCAGCCAGCAGACCAGTGGCAAGACCGGTTTTGAGAATCGTTTCTTTGGTGGATGAATTTCGTGGTGTAACAAATAACATACTGCTTCAAAATTCCTTTGATAAATGATGTGGGGCTGAAGACAGCGGGCTAAGGGTTGAGGGCTGAGGGCTGAAGACATTGGGTTGAAGAACTGGTTTTATTTCATCCCTCATCCTTCATCCTTCATCCCTCATCCCTTCGGTTGCCCTCAGCCCTGTTTTTTTCAGCCCGATGTCTTCAGCCCTCAGTTCTAAGATTTAAACAGTTTATTCAGGAAGCCGCCTTCATTCTTGTTCGATCTAATCTGATCGAGTCCGCGAATGGCGGTTTGTTGAGTTGAGTCAAGTTTGAGGGCTTCTTCAAATTCACGTTCGGCCTGCTTTGGCATGCCTGCCCGCATGTACAACTGGCCTAAACTTGCCCGACAGACGGCATTAAACGGGTCGAGTTCAACTGCTTTGCGCAAAATGGGTTCGGCTTCTTTTAATGTCTTTTGCTGGGTGGACAAACAATTTCCAAGCAACAGGTAATACCGCCCCTGGCTTGGTTCAAGCCGAATCGCCTCCCGCATCAAGTGAGCCGCGACCACATATTCTTTGGAAATGTACCGGTTCCGGGCTTCCAGGTACATATTTTCCGCCCGTTGCGCGCGTTGCGTCGAAGTTTCTTCTGTCGGCTTGACTGCCGCTGGTGGCGAGTAGGGAGTATCAACTAAAGCACCGACTCCGCCTGGGGTTGCCAACGGCGGAACCGCCGGGTTTTCAGGTGTGTGGTTGCGCAGCGATTCATAACAGGTGGTGATGCGCGAGAAAATTTGCTCGATATCTTGCAGAACTTCTCGCGACAGCGTTCGATGACGATCTGGATGAAACTCTTTGGCAAACCGATGGTAGGCATCCCGAATGTCGTCCCGCGTGGATTGACGTGTAACCCCAAGCGCCTCATAGGGATCATTGCTTTTCAAACGCTCTCTCAACTTATTGAGCATTTCAACGACGGCGCCTTCATTGGCGGCTGGAGCCGCCGGCTTCGGCACTGGTGAACTCACCGGCGTTTCTACTGGGCGAGACTCGGCCCTTGGAGGAGCGCTCTCAAAAGACGGCAATGGCGTCAAAACCGGTGGAGTTGGAATGGACGCTGGTGGTCTTGGCAACGTCGCCGATACCGCCGCTGGTGGCGACACAAACGGTGACGACGCTTGCTGGCCAGATGGTGGTACTAAAAATTGCGGCAACGGGGCTGAAGCCTGGGGTGGCGGGAGCGGTGCCGAGTACTGAGGCATGGGAGGCGGAGGTGGTAATGGCGCTGACTTGGACGACGTCGGCGTTTTGAGCATTTCGTAACAACTCGTGATGCGAGTAAATAGAAATTCCACTTCCTGGCGAACCTCGCGCGGCGCGCCCTGGAACCGATCCGGATGCAGATCTTTGGCCAGCCGATAGTAGGCATCCCGAAGTTCATCCTGGGTCGAATGCCACGTGACTCCCAAAATGATATAGGGATCATTGGTCACCAGGCGATCCCGCAACTTCGCAATCTGTTCCAGAACGGCAGGATCATTGCTGGCGCTGGGTGCTTCGGCTTCGGTAACGACTGGCTGCGCCTGGGCTGCCTGGGCATAGAGCGATTTGGGGATTGAAATTCGACCGGTTTTCTTATTGATTTTGGGGGCTCCAAGACGTTCCAACACCCCAGATGAGAGCAACCCATAGGTGGCCCGCAAGACAGCATCGGGTGGCGCCCCAGCCACGAGCAAAAGCTGCAGCACGTTCATGGGCTCTTTGACGGCATCAATAATCTGACGCTCAATTGGTTTGAGCGAAAGCGTTTGTAACCGTAACAACGGACTGGTACTTGGCCCAATTAACCGGTTTAAATCGCCAAGTCCGCGCTGAACCAACTGAAAGTCTTTGATTCGCCGGACGCCCTCCAAAATAATGCTGGCGGTTGACAAATCAAGCCGTAAATCAGCCGGGACAACATTGTCTTGAGGTGTAAATTCATAGGTGCCCGCCGGCCACTCAAACACGGAATAGACAATGTCCAGGATTTGAAATGTGACATTCATCAGTAAGTCACGATCTGAGAGAATGCCCAACTCAACCAGTATTTGACCAAAGCGTTTCCCAGGACGCATCACAGCCGAAGCTCGATCAAAATCGGCCTGAGAAAGCGTTCCATGGCGCATCATGGTCTCGCCGATGCGATCTTCCTTGGCATCGCTTGAAGCAAAAATGATGGCGCCAAGCTCAAAATAAATAGCCTTTTGCCGCCCACGATAACTGAGTTTCAGTTCTCCACTCTCGCGGTTGACATATAGCCGGCGCAGCACATCCGGGAGACAATCTTGTGCTAACTCACCTGTACTCATTTGGGTATATTCCTCTCCACTCTAAAAGTCTTTGCGCTCAGTAACTTAAAAACAACTGACCTGCCCCCGCTGCAAGTCAGATACATCCCCAGACCTTCGCTTCTGGTCAGAGATGGTTGTCCCAAAGACTGAATGAACACTCAGGATTGAAGGCACCATTCATGGTGATGCACAACCCTCTGCCGGTGAAAACAACTGAGTGGCAACCAGTCACTGGAACGGCACGATGGGTTTATATTGAAAGAGTGACGACTGAGGCAATTGAAGTGATCTGCAAGAGAGTCTGACGAGAAAGATAGCAGGAACTGGACAGGGAAAAAAGGACCAACTGCTGACTTTTTTCACCAGGAGTCCTCCCTTTCGAAATTCATTTCCTTCACGGGTAACTCCTTCGATCTAAAAGCGAAACAGCCGTCTGGAACCGGGTTCCAGCGGCTGTTTGAGGTAAGATCACCCAAGGCATGGCTCATTGATGAACCCGCATCTGGGGTTGTGGGCGGGCCGGGCTGTTATTGATGTTTTCAATCGTATTGAGCGTGGTCATAATCGGGTTGGTTTCTTCAAGAATCTGCTTGGTGGTTTCGATATTGGCCAGCAGGGTTTCAAAGGTCGAATCCAGGGTGGTGATGCTTTCCATCGTGTTCATGGTGACCACCTGATCGTTGACCAGTGAGAAGAAATTTTCGATTGATTTTAGTTGTTCTTCAACATGCCTGACGCTTCGCTCAATATCATCAAAGGTGGCCAGGCGACGATTGAGCAATTCCAGATTTTTTTCCATCAGCATCCGGGTTGGACCATCGGCCCGGGCCATATCGCGCTGGGTTTGCATAATCTGGTTCAGAATGGATTGTCGGTTGACGGAACGCAGGTGATATTTGCGGCGACGATACATGTCCAGAAAATCCACAAACGATTCCCACATCGAATCGAGGCAGTTAATTGAGAGGGGGATTTCCTTGAGACCAGTGAATTTTTTGTAGTTGTCGTAAATCTTTGATTTCATCCAGCGGAGGTATTCAACCGCTTCACGTTCGCGTGGATCAAACGACTTGATGCGTTCTTCACGTTCCCGGCGCCGCAACTCCAAATTGCGGTGGGCTTCGCGTCGTTCGACCAGTCGGCGGTAGAAATTGCTGGTTGGCACCAACGCCAGATATGCGACCTCGGCTGAAAGACCCGCCGCCAGTGGCAGCCAGCTTTCCCCTTGTGAAGCGGCGGTAAAGGCCGCCGCTGCGGCAAAACCCACCATGGCCCAGATATTTAAAGGCTCAGTTACGGCTTCTTTTAAATAATGCATTTTTGAAATCATAGCCCAACGCCAGCCGTACGGGGTGAGACAACTTACAATGTTAAGTTATCTGATACGTGATCAAGACTTTTTCGAAATTGAACGGCAAGTGTTAATCTAACGCACCCTCTGATGAACGACAAGGGCCGAGACCCTGAAAAATCAGTCCAATTTCAAACAAACACCCCCCTACTTGTGTTCCAGCGCCGGGAATCCTCCTTTGGATGGTTGGTCAGGTGGCTTGTACAGCCTTGAAAATCAGCCGCGCTCTACGCGTAATGGCTTTTTCCGGTTGCAATTAACTCAGGTTTTCAACTGATGTGAATCAAGCGCCGCCGCCACTTGTCTTTTCTTTCGGAAACTATTTGACACCAGACCGCCTGGCAGCCAGTATGGGCACCAACTCCCCAGACGCTGAGTCGAGCACTTGTCCCCCACTGTAACGTCCATTCCTGCTTCGTGGAGTCGTCAACCGTGAAAAAATATGACTTAATCGTGATCGGATCCGGACCAGCAGGTGAAAAAGCTGCGGCCCGGGCAGCGTATTTCGGTTTTCAGGTCGCAGTAATTGAAAAAGCGCCCCGTGTTGGCGGAGCTGGTATTTTAACCGGCACCCTCCCGTCCAAAACACTCAAGGAAACCGCGCTCTATTTTTCCGGAAAACTTGATAAGGGTCTCTATGGTGTTGACCGCCAGTTCTCACGTGAAACCTCAATCGGAGATTTCATGTTCCGCAAAGACTTTGTCACCACCAGTGAAAGCAACCAGATGCACAACAATTTGCTCCGGCATAAAATTGATGTGTATTTTGGTCTCGGTCAGTTTCACGATTCCAAGACGGTCGGGGTCCAGAAACCTGATGGCGACGAAGAAGTTCTCACGGCTGACTATATTCTGGTTTCGACTGGTTCATATCCGTATCATCCTCCAAACATTCCCTTTGACGGCAAGCGCGTACACGACTCAGACACGATTTTGAACCTGGACCGATTTCCCCACACGCTGGCTGTGATCGGGGCCGGAGTGATTGGTTGTGAATACGCCACCATTTTCTCAACCATTGGGACCAAGGTTTTCCTGGTCAACTCAACCGATGCGATTCTTCCGTTCCTGGACAAGGCAATTTCCCAGGCGCTGGTTGATAAAATGAACAAAGATGGGGTGGAAATCCTCTTCAACACCTCATTTGACCAGATTGAAGTTTCGGCTGATGAATCCCAACCCATCCGCATCCCGCTCAAATCAGGTCGCACGCTTGAGGTAGATATGTTCCTGTATGCGGCTGGCCGGTGCGGCAACATTCGCGGACTCCACTGTGATCGAGCTGGAATTACCCTTGGCCCGCGTGAAACTATCCTGGTTGACACCGACTATCGAACCAATGTTCCCCATATTTTTGCGGTTGGGGATGTGATCGGGTTTCCGGCGCTGGCCAGCATCAGCATGGACCAGGGCCGCATTGCCGTCAGCAATATGTTCAATGTCGGCGACGTCAAACAATTTGCCAAAGTCTACCCCTTTGCCATCTATACCGTCCCTGAAGTCTCAATGGTCGGACTCACCGAGGAAGCCGCCCAGAAAGAAGGGCTCGATTTCTGCACCGGACAGGCACGTTATGGCGATATGCCGCGCGGCAAGATTATGGGCACCGAAGACGGCTTGCTGAAAATCCTGTTCACTCGCGAAGACCTGATTGTCCGCGGGGTGCATATTATGGGCAATATTGCCTCAGAACTTATTCACTATGGACTGACGCTGGTACAGGATCAAAAAACGCTCCATGACGTGATTGCAACCATCTTTAACTTCCCGACACTCCACGACTTATACAAATATGCCTGCTATGATGGGTTGGGAAATCTGGCTGGTCGCAAATTGAAGGATTAAGTTTGGGTTCCGGGTCCTTTAAGGGATGAGGGATGAAGGATGAGGGATGAAAAAAATCACCCTGTCATCTTGTCAGAGTTCCGGGTTTTCGAAATTTATGTCCTTTTTGTCTCTTTTGTCTTTTTCCCAAACCCCAAACCCCAAACCCCAAACCCCGAACCCCGAACCCTGAACCCGAGATTTCCCATGGCTTCCCGAAAACGCTTTCCACCGCGTCATACTAAAAAACAACCAGCATCGGCTGCCGGCTCAACCACCATACCTCAGTTGACCCGAATCGAACTCGTCACTATTGAAAAACTGATCTATGGCGGCGATGGACTGGCCCGGCTGGCTGATGGACGAACCCTGTTTGTCCCTGGAGTAGTTGGCGGTGAGAAAGTCGAAGTCGAAATCACGGAATTGCGCCGCACATTTGCGCGAGGACGGCTCATTCGGGTCATTGAACCCTCTCCAGACCGCATCGAGCCCCTTTGCCCACACTATGGCCACTGCGGAGGATGTCATCTCCAGCATCTTTCATATCCAGCACAAATCGCAGCCAAATCAGAATTTATTCGTGAAGCCCTTCAACGAATCGGCGGATTTTCCTGGCCGCAGCCAATCCCAATACAGACTGGCCCCGAATGGCATTACCGCAACCGGACCCAGTTCAAACTTCACTTCAACCCACACACCAAACAGTCCGAGGCTGGCTTTTTTGCCGCCCATTCCCACCGCATTGAGCCGATCACCGAATGCCGTGTCCTGGATCCGTCGTTAAATCAGGCGTTACGACGTCTGACGAATCTTCCTTCGACTCATATCTCAGCAACGCCAGTCGTGACATTAGATCTGGCAACTGATGCAGTGGGGCAAGACCCACCCGAGTCACCTTCAATCTCAGCCTCATTGCCATTTGTCGGGCTCTCCACCAGACCCATTGTGCGCCAGGTAGCCGGTTTTCAGTATCGGTTTGACACCGAATGTTTTTTTCAGGTCAATTCATTTTTGCTCGACACACTGGTGAAGGAAGTTCTTTCGAACCTCACTGATTCGTCTGGCACTGAGGCGATTGCCGTGGACCTGTATGCCGGGGTGGGTTTGCTGACGTTGCCGCTGGCTCACCAATTTCGAACTGTTTTCGCGGCTGAAGCAGCAGCGCATACAGCCCACTTTGCCGAAATCAACCTCGGTGCCAATCAGATTTCCAACGTGACTTTCCAGCGCCTATCAACTGAAGAATGGCTAATCGAACACCTTGATCTGGTTGATCAGGTGGCCTTTGCCGTGGTGGACCCACCCCGCGCCGGACTGAGCCCCGAAGTTGTAGACGGCTTGATCAATCTGCGCCCGCACCGTCTGGTCTATGTTTCCTGTGATCCCTCCACTTTAGCCCGTGATGTGCGTCGGTTGCGCACGGGTGGATTTGTGGTCGAAACCATCACGGGAATCGATTTTTTCCCCCAAACCTACCATATTGAAACCGTTGTCCAGATGCGCTGGGAAGGCTTCAACTAAAACTTCAAATAGAAATCCATAAAACTAACTAAATAAATAAGTTATCAAGATGAATTTAAACTGTATCTTGTGACTTTTTTCCAGCCTTTGCGCTTGACACAGTGTTTTTCAGTAACGTAATATTCGATTTGGTGGAAAAAAGTGGCCAAAAGTCGCTTTTTTTAGCGTTTTGCCTATCAAAACCTCAAGTTACACGTTAAGCCCTTCACATTCGATATCCCGAACATTTGCCGTGACCAGTGACACCACTCTCTATCGGCGCAAGTCCTTTTGTTACTATAAATTGGGCTGTTTTCAGAAGTAGCATGATTTGGACCGGCACTGGAGACCAGAAGTGAATGAGGATTGGCAGGTATAACCATCGCCACAGCAACGATGTTTTACGGTGGGCATAGCGAGGGACGGACATGCTGCGAGGGAATCATACAGCCCGCATTGATGACAAAGGGCGGTTAAAGATCCCAACTCCCTTCCGGCGACTGCTTGAAGACCGGTATGGTCTGCTCCTCTATATCACCAGCCTGACTGGTGAATGTGCCCGCATTTATCCGATGCCTGAATGGGTGGCGATTGAAACCCGACTCCTGGCGCTTCCGGTGATGGATCCGGCACGCCGCAAGTTTCTGGATCGAACCAACTATTATGGCCAGGAAGCAGAAATGGACACCCAGGGACGTGTTCTGATTCCGTACCAGTTGCGGTCCAAAGCCGAAATGCTCGGTGACGTCGCGGTTCTGGGGTATCTGAATTACCTTGAGGTCTGGAGTCTTGAACGATTTGAAGCCCGACTGGCAGCCGATCCATTTACCGATGATGACGCCGCCGCTCTGGCCAGACTCGGAATTTAGCCAACATGTTGAACGGCAATGATATTTGAGAAATCAGCTCCTTTGATACAACACCTGCCTGTTATGGTGGATGAGATCCTGACGTTGCTGGAGCCTGAACGCGGCGGGTGGATCGTGGATGGAACGCTTGGTTTGGGCGGCCACACCGAAGCCGTTCTCAAGCATTCGGAAACAACTCGCGTTCTGGCAATTGATCGTGATACCGAAGCACTGGCACTGGCCCACGAACGGCTTGCCCCGTTTGCTGACCGCGTCGTCTTCGTTCACGGGGACTTTCGCGATCTGCGCCACATCCTGGCGCACCACCATCTCACGCAGGTTTTTGCCATTTTGGTTGACCTTGGGGTTTCATCCTGGCAACTCGGCCAGGCCCATCGAGGGTTTAGTTTTCAACTCAATGGCCCGCTTGATATGCGTATGGACCAAACCCGATCTGTCACAGCAGCGGAGCTGGTCAATACTCTTTCGGCTGAGGAACTTGCCAACCTGATCTTTGAATATGGTGAAGAGCCGGCTTCGCGGCGGATTGCCCGCCGCATCGTCAATGAACGGGTTAAACACCCGATTGAAACCACCGAGCAACTGGCTGAACTGGTCCGACGGGCGGTTCCCTTTTCACCCAAACAGTTTCGAATTGACCCAGCCACTCGCACGTTTCAAGCCTTGCGGATTGCGGTGAACCGTGAACTGGAACACCTGGACCAGTTTGTTACCGATGCGATTGATCATTTGCTCCCAGACGGCAAACTGGCAGTCATCACATTTCATTCGCTGGAAGACCGCTTAATTAAGCACGCCTTCCGGATTGAAGCTGGGATGGAAAATCCGATCACTGACCGACGCGCCATCTGGTTAACCCCACACCACGAACGAACCGTTCCCCCAAAACGTGTTTCGCTGGTGACCAAAAAACCAGTTGTGGCGTCAGAAGCTGAAATTGACCGGAACCCACGTGCCCGGAGCGCCAAATTACGAATATGCCAGCGGGTTGCTCCGTCTGATCCCGATGCCTTGAGCCCAACCTGATGTCATCCTCCTTATCCCAGGCTCGGGGACGACAAGGATCACATTCGTTTGGCCGAATCTTGTTTAGAATCAAGCAGGGACACTTCATTGACCATGAAAGGAACCTGAAACCGCGTATGCAACGCTATCGCCTGCAGTCTTCAATCCAAAACACCTGCCCCAAACGTGCGCTTGACCGCACCTGGTTCCGACAGTGGGGACTCACCATCATCCTCGGGACCTCGGTTGCCTGTGGGTTTGTCTATGTGTCGTGGCAACACGTCAGAGCAGTTGAAATTGGATATGAAACCGAACAGATCAAACAACAAATCCAGCACCTTGACCAGGAACAGCGCAAACTTGAACTTGAACGGCAACGACTTTTGTCACCCAGCGTGCTTGAAAACCGCGCCCGCCGACAAGGAATGGGGCTGCCCCAGGCCAATCAGACCATTGTCATCGAACACCGCTAGCCGTCCTGAACAAAAAGACGGAATGATTGAATCCAGCCTGGTTTCTAGCATCGGCAACGACTTGAACTACCTGAGTGAGCATGGCACTTCGCGAGACGATTAAACAAAAAACAACTCGGAAAAAACTGGTGGCGGTCACACCACCCCAGTTGTTGCCACCAGTCCGACTGAGCGTGATTGCCGTGGTGTTGCTGGTCTGGATGAGTTTGATCATTGGGAGACTGGTCAAGTACCAGATCCATGAACATCAGATCATGTGCGAACGAGCCGAACAACAGCAACAACGCGTGGTTGAGACCACTCCCCGGCGCGGCACCATCACGGATCGAAATGGCTATCAACTGGCCACCAGTACCGAGGTTTCATCGGTGTATGTCTCACCGGGCCAGGTTCCCAAGCCAGCCCCTCACGTTGACGAACTCGCCAAAATCCTCGACATGCCACGCGAAACCGTGTTGCAGCGGCTGACATCATCAAAAGTTTTCGTGCCGCTCAAACGCAAAATCACCGATGATCAGGCCAAAGCGCTTACTCAGCTTGATATTCCAGGCATTCAATTTGTCACGGAAACTAAACGCAGCTATCCACAAGGCGAGCTGGCATCAACCGTGCTCGGCTATGTGAACTTTGAGGAGCAAGGCGTGGCGGGCGTCGAAGGAGAATTCGACAAACACTTGAGGGGGACCGCCGGAAAAGTCCTGGTTGAATCCGATGCCAAAGGACGTCCGTTTCATCGCAACCAGCAAACGAGTGAAGTTGGTCAGAGCCTGACCCTGACCGTGGATCAACGCATCCAGTACAAAACCGAACAAATCCTGAAGGAAACGGTGGCCTCAACTCGTGCCAAGAGTGTGATGGCGGTGGTGATGGATCCAACCACCGGCGACATTCTGGCACTCGCCACAACCCCAACCTTTGATCCAAATACCCGGGCCGAAAATGAAGAAGACCTCCGGGCTCGTCGCAATCGGGTTGCCGAAGAAGCCTATGAACCGGGATCAATTTTTAAAATCGTGACCTACTCCGCCGCGCTTGAAGAAAAACTCCTGCGGCCATCCGATGGGATCAACTGTCAGGGCGGATCAATCACCATTGCCGGTCATACCGTGCGCGATGGCGGAGGCTATGGGATGCTCACGGCGACGGAGGCCATCAGCGTTTCAAGCAACGTGGCGGCCATCAAAACCGGACGCCAGCTTGGAAAAGAGCGTCTCTTGAAATATGTTGAGCGGTTTGGGTTTGGACAGTCCACCAACGCTGGCTTTCCAGCCGAGTCAGCCGGATCCATTGGTGGCGTCAACCGATGGTCGGATTTGTCATATGCATCGCTTCCGATGGGCTATGAAATACAGGTCACGCCACTGCAACTGGCTGGTGCCATTGGGGCTCTGGCCAATGATGGCGTTTGGGTTCAGCCCCATATCGTCCGCAATATCCTCTCAACCACCGGCGATGTGATCTTTGACACCGAACCAAAAACCCGTCGGGTGGTCAGTGTGAAAACCGCGCAGGACATGCGGACGATGTTGCGCAACGTCGTGGAGCGCGGCACGGCCAAGAAAGCCAAACTGAACGGCTATTCGGCAGGCGGGAAAACTGGAACCGCGAAAAAATTTGACCACAAAATCGGACGCTATTCCGAAGTCAAATACTTTGCTTCATTCATCGGACTGGCACCGGTTGAAAAGCCCAAAGTGGTGATTGCCGTGGTGGTGGATGAGCCTCCCTTCGGTGCTCACCATGGCGGTGATGCGGCAGCACCCGTTTTTAAACGGATTGCGGAAATGGCCCTCCCAATTTTGGGAGCCAAACCAGATGTCCCGTTTGACCCGCAGGACGCACTCCTGGCTGCCAACCAAAATCTACCGGATGAACCCGATCCATTTGATTTACCAGGAAAACAAATTGCGGCACCGGCATCAGGTATCGAAGCTCCACCAGCCGATGTCGTGCTTACCAGCACCACTCAGTCCAAACCGGCCTCCCATCCGTCATCGGCAGCCGCCTCAATAGTCCGCAACCACACTCCGCTGGTGACGGTCAATGCCCCAAGCCGAGGCATTCGCATGCCGGATTTGACGGGCCAGGGCCTTCGGACAGCGGTCACAACCTGCTCGAAACTCGGGATTCGGATTCAGTCTTCCGGATTTGGGGTCATCAGAGAACAACTCCCTGCCCCAGGCGAACTGGTGTCGCCGGGAAGTACCTGTCAAGTCCGATTAAGTTCGTCTTGACCACGGACGGAATACCACACCAGCAACGAGTGCACGCCATTTTTCACAGGACAAGGGTTATTATGGTACAGGCTCAAGACATTGCACGTTTGATCGGAGGGCATTTCAGCGGCCCCGCCGGTGACGTTTGTGCCATTCACCACCATGCTGCGTCCTGCCAGCCCAAGAGCCTGTTTGTCGCTATCCAGGGGGCCCGATCAGACGGTCATCAATTTATCCCTCAGGCCCTGAGCCAGGGAGCACTTGGTGTTATCTCAGAACGTCCCTGCCCTGCCGATTTCAATCACATCTGGATTCAAGTACCGGACGCCCGGCTGGCCATTGCCCAGGCTGCCGCTGCCATCCATGGATACCCAAGCCACAGCCTCAATCTGGTTGGAATCACCGGAACCAACGGCAAAACGACAACTGCCTATTTGCTCAATGCGATATTCCAGTCGGCATTTGGCCTTTCAGCCATGATGGGCACGGTGGAATACCGGATTGGAAATCACACTGAAACAGCCCATCACACCACGCCGGAAGCCTCTGAAATTCAATATTTTCTGCGCCGGGCCGTTGATGCGGGGTGCAAATATGCCGTCATGGAAGTCTCATCGCACGCCATTGATTTGCACCGGGCGGCAGCACTGAACTTTGCAGTAGCTGTTTTTTCAAACCTGACCCAGGACCATCTTGATTACCACAAAACCATGGAGGCGTACTTTGATGTCAAGCGCCGTCTTTTTGACGGACGCCTGTGCCCGATTCCACCAGTCGTGGTGCTGAATCGGGATGATCCGTATGGCGAACGACTGTACCAGGAGCTACCAAACCAGACTCGGAAGGTGAGCTATGGAATTCGCTCAGGTGATCAGGATAACCGGCAGATGGATATCTGGATTGATCGCGTTCAAACCAATCTTTCCGGCCTGTCACTCACGGTCCATTGGCCTCACAAAATCCTTGAGATCAAATCGCCAATGGTCGGTAAACCGCATGCCTACAATATTTTGGCATCAGTTGCGACCGCCACGGCCTGTTCAATCCCGGCGGAACATATTGTGACCGGCATTTCACAAACACAGGTTCCGGGGCGGTTTGAGCGGGTTGATGGTGGAAGCCAGGGGTTTGCCGTCGTGGTTGATTATGCCCATACCCCAGATGCCGTCCAGAATGCACTGGGTGCGGCGCGAGAACTGGTGGCTCAAACCGGTGGCCGGGTGATCACGCTTTTTGGGTGCGGAGGTGACCGGGATCGCACCAAACGCCCGCTGATGGCTGAAGCTGCCGCCCAGTACAGCGACATTATCGTGGCCACCTCGGACAATCCGCGCTCTGAATCTCCGGAACAGATTCTGGATGACGCCGAAATTGGATTACTCAAAGTGGGCAAGCCCTATCACCGCATCACTGACCGCCGCCAGGCAATTACGTTTGCGATTCAGCAGGCTCAACCAGGTGATATTGTGGTGTTAGCTGGTAAAGGACACGAACCCTATCAAATTCTTGCAGATCGAACGATTCACTTTGACGACCGCGAAGAGGCCCGTCAGGTATTGCGGAATCTGCTTGACCCACCCCACCAGGAGGCTGCCTGTGTTCATTCCTGAAATTGGCCACCTGGCGGGCGCGAAAAACCTGACGGAACTGATCCATGAAGTCGCTGAAATTTCCCCGGTCGGGTTTGCCATTGACTCGCGAAGCATTCAACCCGACGAACTCTTTTTTGCCATTCAGGGCACGGTGTTTGACGGCCATGCCTTTGTGAAAGCAGCTTTTGAGCGCGGCGCCTGCGCCGCCATTCTTTCAACCAGTATCAAAGACTTGACGGATGCCGAACGCCAGCGCTGCTTGATGGTTGATGACACCCTGCTGGCACTCCAACAACTGGCCCACCGGCTGTTGATCGAGTGGGGACGTCCAGTCATTGGTGTTACAGGGAGTGTTGGCAAAACCACCGCCAAGGAACTCACGGCCCGCACAGTTTCAACCTGTGGTCGGGTTCACGCGTCGGTGGGGAACCTGAACAACACATTTGGACTTCCACTGACGGCACTCAAGATGATTTCGAATCACCATAAAATGGATGATTTCGACTTTGCAGTCTTTGAGATGGGTATGAGCTTTCCCGGCGAAATCACCCAACTGACCAAAATTGCCCCGCCGCATATCAGTGTGGTGCTCAATGTGGCGCCGGTGCATCTGGAAAATTTTGACAGCATTGACGGAATTGCCGCAGCCAAAGCCGAAATCATTCACGGCATGATCGAAGGCGGAACGGCGATTCTCAATGTTGATGATCCTCGGGTTTGCCAGATGGCTGAAATAGCACGGGCCAAAAATGGTAAGGTGGTGTTTTTTGGTCGTGGGAAAGAAGCCAATGTCCGCGCCATTGATGTCACACCGCAAGGGTTGCTTGGAACAGATTTTACGCTGGTGACTCCGAAAGGCACGATTCCAGTTCACCTGCCATTGCCGGGTGAGCATTTTGTCCACAATGCACTGGCCGCCGCTGCCGTGGCCCTGGAATGCGGGGGCTACCTGGACAGCATTGCCGCCGCGCTGGAACAAGGAAAACCGGCCCCACATCGCGGTGAAGTTCTCCATTTTGAAGCTGGCTTTACGGTGGTGGATGATTCCTATAACTCCAACCCTCAGGCACTCAACGGGATGATGAAACTTCTGGCTGCCGTGCCCGATGCCCGCCGCACCGTACTGGTCGCCGGAGAGATGCTTGAACTTGGACCAACCGGGGCGCAAATGCATGCGGAATGCGGAAAAGCCGCCGCCGAACATGGAATCGGACTCCTGGTTGGGATTCGTGGGCTGGCGGAACATTTTTTGACCGGGGCACACACTGCTGGTTTGCCCCATTCACAAACTTATTTTGCATCTGATGCCACCCAGGCTGGTGAATGGCTTACCCAAGTCATCCGTCCTGGAGATGTGGTGTTGGTGAAAGGATCTCGTGGCGTTCGAACGGAACTGGTCATTGAAACGCTCAAACAACGCTATTCGGTTTGTCCGACGGCACCACCTCAAACCGGGTTATACAGATAAAGCAGGTGTCGGACTGAGGAGGTTTCCCAACGTGATGCTGCTTGATTCCTGGTATTCGAAACGCTAAAGGCTGGTTTTTTGTGCTCTATTACCTGCTCTACCACGTTTTACGAGAACTTCATCCCAGCTTTGGCGCGCTTCGCGTGTTTGGCGAAGTTTCGTTCCGGGCTGCGCTGGCGGCGATTACAGCGCTGATCATTAGCCTGGCATTTGGTCCGCTGATGATCGAAAAGCTGCGCATCTTAAAATTTGGACAGGAAATCCGTGAAGAAGGCATGACCACTCACCGCATCAAGCGCGGAACGCCCACGATGGGTGGCATTCTCATCATCACGGCGGTCGCCGGCGCCACACTGCTCTGGGCAAATCTCAGTAACCTCTATGTCTGGGTGGTTTTGTTTGCGCTTCTTTCCCACGGGGCAATTGGCTTTGTGGATGATTTTTTGAAAATTAAGAAGAAGCACAACCTTGGGCTTCAGGGACGCTACAAGCTGATCGGTCAGTTTGGGTCTGAAGTGATCATTGGATTGGTGCTGCTGGTTGGGGCGCATTACTCAACCCAACTCAGCGTGCCATTTTTCAAGGATTTTCGCCCGGAACTCGGCTGGGCGCTGTATCTGGCGTTTATGATCATCGTGATGACCGGCAGTTCCAACGCGGTGAACCTGACCGATGGACTCGACGGCCTGGCGATCAGTACCACATTTGTGGTGGCTTCGGCGCTGGCTGGACTGACCTTTGTCACTGGGTACACCGACGCTGCGAAGTACCTCGGACTGACAGCAAATCCAGAAGCCTGGGAAATTACCATCTTTTGTGCCGCGCTGGCCGGTGCCAGCCTTGGGTTTTTGTGGTTCAACGCCCCGCCGGCTGAGGTTTTTATGGGCGACGTCGGCAGTCTGGCGATTGGCGGGGCGATTGGCTGTATCGCCATTCTGATCAAACAGGAACTGCTGCTGGTGGTCATCGGCGGGATTTTTGTCATCGAGGCCCTGTCGGTCATTATGCAAACGACCTACTACAAGATGACCAAAGATCCTCAAACCGGAATCGGAAAACGCATCTTCAAAATGTCTCCGATTCATCATCATTTTGAATTGCTTGGTTGGAAAGAATCAAAGATCGTCTTTCGTTTCTTAATTTTACAGTTCTTATTTGTTTTGCTTGGTTTGGCAACGTTGAAATTACGGTAACCAGCGAGGTAGCGAGTAGTCAATCCACGGTAACCAGCGAGGTAGCAAGTAGCGAGTAGTCAATCCAATGCGTTTTGACTTTAATACACAGAAAATAAATCCAAATTCTTCTATGGTTTCTGAGGTTTCAACGGGATAGCTATCATGGAAATATTTATCTGAAAGTTATAGCAATCCCAGCAGTAACCAACACACTTCAAAACACAGGGATTGACTACTCGCTACTCGCTACTCGCTACTCACTCATCTAATTATGGACGTGACCGGAAAAAACATTCTGATTGTTGGTGCTGCCCGAAGCGGCCTGGCCGCCGCTGAGTTTCTGGCGGCACGCGGGGCACATGTGACCGTGACGGATCAACGTCCGGAAAGTGCCCTGTCGGCTGAAGGCGAGCGGATGCGGACGATTGGAGTTAGCCTGGATCTTGGCGGTCACACCGATACGCTTTTTGTGACGGCGGATGAAATCGTCATCAGCCCTGGCGTGCCACTCACGATTGCTCCTTTGCAAAAAGCCGCCGCCGCCGGTGTACCGATCATTGGGGAAATTGAACTGGCCGCACGCTATTTGAAAGGCCGGATTGTGGCAATTACCGGATCCAACGGGAAAACCACCACCACCACATTGATTGGGAAAATGCTGGCGGATGCCGGATTACCGATTCAGGTCGGCGGAAACATCGGAACGGCAGCCATTGGGTTGGTGGCACAGTCACGTGAGGATGGGTTTACTGTCCTGGAAACCAGCAGCTTCCAGCTTGAGACAATCAACACGTTTCGCCCACAAGTCGCGTTGTTGCTGAATGTGACGCCAGATCACCTGGATCGCTACCCGTCATTTGAAGCCTATCGGGACGCCAAACTTCAGATGTTTCGGAATCAGGGGCCAGACACGCTGGCGGTGCTCAATGCAGATGATCCAACCACACCGCTGGCCCTGGAACACCTGGCTGTCAATCAGGCATCTTACGTGCTCTTTTCCAGAACCAGGGAGCTTGAGAATGGAGTTTTTGCACGCGGTCAGGAGTTGATTTCACGCGCCAACGGCCACGAACGGGTGATTTTGAATCGGAGCGATATTTACATCCGTGGCGATCACAATGTGGAAAATGTTCTGGCTGCCGTGTGCGCAGCGCTCGCGTGCGGGGCCTCTCCAAATCAAATTCGCGAATCAGTCCGAACCTTTCCCGGCGTCGAACATCGCCTGGAATGGGTCACGGAAGTCAATCAGATTCAATTCTTTAATGATTCGAAAGCGACCAATGTGGACGCCACCATCAAGGCCATCGAAGCTTTTCCCGGCAACCTGTTTGTGATTTTGGGAGGTAAGGACAAAGGCAGCGATTATTCACCGCTGGTGCCGCTTTTGAACGAACGCGCCAGGGGTGTGATTTTGATCGGTGCCGCCACCGAGCGGATTGCCGCCGCCCTTGAAACCAAACTGGATGATGATGTTTTGGTGACTCGATGCAATTCAATGAAGGACGCAATTGAAACTGGCTTCCGCCAGGCTGCTCCCGGTGAGATTGTCCTGCTCGCCCCAGCCTGTGCCAGTTTTGATATGTTCGACAACTTTGAGCATCGGGGCCAGGTGTTTAAATCTGAAGTGCTCCGATTAAAAGAGTGCTTTGAGCAACAACGACTTGAACTTTCGCACGGGTAATTTCAATCCAGTGGCTAAACTGGAAAAAGAGTTCACTAACCTGAAAAGTTAACTGAAATAAACTCTTCCAACTCGCCACTGATCATAAGCTCTTCCAATTTTCCATGAAATCACAAGCGCTCAAACTTGCCAGCCAGGGAACCCGACTTGTCAGCGCCAGCATTGGTGATCGCTGGATGGCGGCGATTGCCCTTGGACTGGTGATGTTTGGCGCTGTGATGGTCTATAGCGCCTCAGCCGTCCTCGCCCAAACCAATTTTCACAACCAGTTTTATTTTCTGCTGCGGCAGGGATTTGCGGTGGTCATTGGATTGGGGTTGTTATTTGGCGTTTTTTGGTTGGGCTATACCCGCTTAAATCATCCAGTGGTCGTGTACGGACTGCTCAGCATTTCGGCATTTCTGCTGATACTCGTTTTATTCCTGCCGCAAACTCGTGGCACCCAACGATTTATCAGATTTGCCGGATTATCGTTCCAGCCCTCGGAGTTTGCCAAAATTGCCCTGATTATTTTTCTGGCATACCTGCTCGGTCGCCGAAATGACGAAGAACGCCAAAACCTCTGGCTCACCTTTGTTCCCTGTAGCCTGATTTCAGCCATTTTGATGGGTCTAGTGTTAGGCGGACAGGATTTAGGTACCACCTTCATTATGGCACTGGTCACAGCCGTGATGGTTTTTGTGGCGGGCGTGCCCCTGCGATACCCACTGGTTGGTGCTATCGCGGCCATGCCAATTGTGGCGTTTGAACTCTATCGGGCGCCCTACCGACTGGCGCGACTCCGGGCTTACTGGGATCCCTGGAAATATGCGCGGGCAGAAGGATTTCAAGTCGTTCAATCACTGATTGCCATTGGCAGCGGCGGCACAGGTGGCCTTGGGTTATCTCAAGGAAAACAAAAGCTCTTTTACCTTCCAGAGGCACATACTGATTTTATTTTTGCGGTCATTGGCGAAGAACTCGGCTTGATTGGCGCGGTGACGGTGATTGTGTTATTTGCCATTTTTGGCTGGCGTGGCTTTCGGGCTGCCCGACTGGCAACTGATTCCTTTGGCAGCCTGCTGGCTATTGGATTAACAGTCATGCTGGTCGCTCAGGCTTTTTTCAACATGAGTGTGGTATTGGGGTTGGTGCCAAATAAAGGCATCCCACTTCCATTTATCAGTTATGGCGGCACTTCAATGATGATGAGCCTGCTTGCCGTGGGCCTGATTCTGAGTGTGTCACAACAGGGGAAACAGAGTTAGGGTTCCGGAAAAGACATAAAGGACATAAAGGACATAAAAAGTTCGAACCCCTAAACCCTGAACCCTCATTTGGAGCGACGACTGACGAGAATATGCGCATTATCATTGCAGCCGGAGGAACCGGCGGACACATCTTTCCAGGAATTGCGGTCGCTCGCGAATGGGTACGGCGTGACCCGGCAACGGAGGTGATGTTTGTCGGAACAGAACGCGGTCTGGAATCACGGCTCGTTCCTCAGGCCGGGTTTCCACTGACTTTGATTCAGGCTGGTGCACTCAAAAATGTTTCGATTGTGAAACGGTTGATTTCATTGATGAAACTTCCGTTCGGTTTTTGGGCGGTCAATCGGCTGTTCCGGCAGTTTCGACCTGACATTGTGATTGGCGTTGGGGGGTATGCCTCTGGAGCGGCAGTGATGATGGCCGCCTTGAAAGGCATTCCGACACTGGTGGTTGAACCCAATGCTCTTCCTGGATTCACCAATCGCATGCTGGCTCGCTTTACCCGAGCAGCGGCGGTCACGTTTGGAGAATCAATTCGCTTTTTCCCAGGCAAATCAGTCTTGACTGGAAACCCGGTCCGGGCTGAGTTTGAAAATCTGAGTCCAAAACCACGGACAACCAAACTGCACCTGTTGATTTTTGGCGGGAGCCAGGGTGCCCATGCCATCAATCAGGCCATGATTGATGCTGCACCACTCCTGACTTCGGTTCGAAATCGCCTGATCATCACCCATCAAACCGGAAAAGTTGATGGTGCAGAGGCTCAGGCAGCTTACAAAGCAGCCTCACTTGAAGCCGAGGTTTGCCCCTTTATTGACGACATGGCTGGTGCGTTTGCCCAGGCGGATTTACTCATTTGCCGGGCGGGTGCCACCACGGTGGCTGAAATTGCGGCTGCGGGGAAGGCAGCTCTGTTTATTCCGTTCCCACTGGCGGCAGATGATCACCAGCGCAAAAACGCTGAAGCCTTTGTCAACGCCGACGCTGGCCGGATGATCCTTCAGTCGGAATTGAACGGCGAGCGGCTGGCCAAAGAAATTCTTTCGCTGATTGATAAACCCGAGCGCATTACGGCCATGGAAGCGGCCAGCCGGAATCTCGCCCGTCCAAATGCGGCTGGTCAGGTGGTTGATCTCGCCTTACGAGTGGCATCAAATTCATCTTTTTCAGAACTGATAGCCTTAAATCCGTAGGGTTCAGGGTTCAGGTTCAGGGTTCAGGATTCAGAGGTTTCGGAACCAAGCACCAAGCACTAAGGACAAGGCACTTTTTCCAAGGATATGTTCAAACGAATTCGACACATTCACTTTGTAGGCATTGGGGGAATCGGCATGAGTGGCATCGCTGAAGTGCTGCTCAACCTTGGCTATAAAGTATCCGGCTCTGATTTGAAATTGACTGGGGTCACCCAGCATCTGGCAGAACTAGGGGCCATTGTCTATGAAGGTCATTCGGCGCAAAGCGTGACAGGTGCTGACGTGGTCGTTATTTCAGCAGCCGTAAAACCCAATAACCCGGAAGTGGTTGAAGCCCTGCACCAGCAAATTCCAGTGATTCCCCGGGCTGAAATGCTGGCTGAGTTGATGCGTCTGAAATATGGGATTGCGATTGCTGGGGCACATGGAAAAACCTCAACCACGTCAATGATTGCACATATTCTGCACCGGGCAGACTATGACCCAACCGTGGTGATTGGTGGGAAACTTGGCACGCTGGGCAGCAATGCCCGACTTGGGCATGGCGAGTTTATTGTGGTCGAAGCTGACGAAAGCGACGGCTCATTTTTGAAGCTTTCGCCCACCATCGCCGTGGTGACCAATATTGATCGCGAACACATGGACTATTACAAGAGCCTGGATGAAATCTGTGAATACTTTGCGGCCTTCGTCAACCGGGTGCCCTTTTATGGCAGCGTGGTGGTGTGCCTGGATGATTCAAACGTGCAATCAATCATCCCCAAAATCAAGCGCCGGACACTAACCTATGGCTTCTCGGCACAGGCTGACGTTACGGCCTGGAATGTGAAACTCACCGAGCTGTTTGGGTCTTCGTTTACCGTTCGGTTCCGTGGTCAGGAATTGGGGAAAATCGAGCTTCAAGTACCAGGAACACATAGTGTTTACAATGCTTTGGCTGCAATCTGCACCTGCCTTGATCTGGAAGTCCCTTTTGACAAGATTGCCAGTGCTCTGAGTAATTTCCGCGGCGCCGACCGTCGTTTTCAAATCAAAGGTGAGAAAAAAGAGGTGGTGGTGGTGGATGACTATGGGCATCACCCAATGGAAATCCGCACCGTACTGGCAGCGGCTAAAACCAGTCTCCGTCGCACCGTGGTGCTCTTTCAACCACATCGGTATTCACGCACCAAACACCTGTTTGAAGATTTTGCCAAGGCATTTTATGAAGCAGATGTGGTATGCCTGACGGATGTCTATCCGGCTGGCGAAGAACCAATTCCTGGTGTCAATTCTGAAACCCTGTCCCATGCCATTGAACGCTTTGGCCACCGGCAGGTGTCATATATTGGCAGCCTTGACCGGGCGGCCCCGGCTCTGAAAGCCCTTGTGAAACCAGGAGATCTGGTTTTGACCCTTGGCGCGGGCAATGTCTGGCAGGCAGGCGAGGAACTGCTACACCTGCTGGAGCGGTAGTTTTCAACTGACTTTTTTGAGAGTGTGAATGCAGGCAACAGGAACGACGAACAGGCTTATGGATGACCGGGAACGCGGAGCGCGCATTGATCAAATTTGCTCTGACCTGGGTGTGAATGTGCGGCGCAAACAAAAAATGGCGCATTTCACATCGCTCCGGGTCGGCGGTGAAATTGATGCAATTGCCTATCCGGAAAACCGCTCTCAGGCAGCACAACTGGTTCATGCGCTTAATCAAGCCGGGATTCCCTGGAGTCCACTTGGCTATGGCACGAACCTCCTGGTTAAAGATGGACAGATTCGGCGCGTGGCGGTGAGCTTGCGGGCCCTTGATGACTTACTGGTTTATGATGGCACGCGGGTGCATGTGCATGCCGGGTATAGCTTGCCGCGACTGGTCAATGGGTGTGCCGACCGTGGACTGGCGGGCATCCAGGGGTTGGCACCGATTCCAGGCAGTGTGGGGGGCGCCGTTAAAATGAACGCCGGCTCTCACGGCTACGAGATTGCTGATGTGATTGAAATCGTTGATGTTGCGCGCGAAGGTGAAGTACTCCGCCTCAAACGTGACGAGATTGACTTTCGGTATCGCTATTCGCCGTTCACACACCAGGATTTGATTTTAGGCACGATTCTCCAATTAAAACCGGGAAATCCGGCTGACATGAAGGAGGAAATCAAGCGCTATAAACAACACCGCTCCGCAACCCAACCGGTCCGCGAAAGCAGTGCCGGATGCATTTTCAAAAATCCAGGAAGTGGATTGACCACTGGGCGCATCATTGACGAACTTGGGATGAAAGGGGTTTTCCAGGGAGGCGCAACGATATCTACGCTGCATGCCAACTTTATTGTCACTGACGGCAAGGCCACGGCAGCCGATATCTTTGCTTTGATTGACCTGATCCGTGACCGGGTAACCACCGAGCACGGACTTGACCTTGAACTAGAGGTGGAAGTGTGGGACTAGCAGCACAACGCACTGGGAGAGACATTGAACAAGTGGTTTCACCCCGCCGGAAAACCCTCCAGACGGCGGCAACTGGTGAAGTGGCCGGCCCGTCCTGGCGAGAACGCTGGGAAAGTATTCGCCCATGGATTGGACGTAGCCTCTGGGCACTTGGGGCTCTGGCTCTGGTGTGGGGCACCTATCGCGTGATTCACTCCCCGGCTTTTACACTGGCACAAATTACAATTCAGGGTCAAAACCGACAATCCCAGCGTGATATTGAGCGTCTGGTCCGTCAGACGGTTCCGGGCAGCCTCCTGACGGCGTCATTGACCGAAGTCGAGCAAAATATCGAAAGCCTGCCGTGGGTGCATCATGCCCAAATCACCCGGATTCTTCCGAACCGGCTGCATATTCAGGTTGAGGAACGCAAGCCACTCCTTCTGGTTCAAGGTGACCAGGGGAATCTGGTGTGGATTGACGAAGAAGGCATTCCATTAGAAACCTATGCCCCAGACAAGGATCAAAATCCGCCCCCCATCGTGATCGGGCTCGTGGCTGGCAATACCGAGCAAAGCCTGAGGGAAAACCTTGACCGCATTGCGGTGTATAAAAAGCTGATCTGGTCGCTCGATAGTGGGACACCCCAATTTTCCTCCAAACTGGAAAGCATCAATTTGAGCCGTCTCGAAGATGTTGTGGTCCAACTCAGCGACAATCCGATTGTGATTCATCTAGGGCAGGAAGAATTTCGGGACCGGCTGGTCCGCGCCATGGAAGTCCTTGATATGGTTCAACGTCGTGACGCCCAGGCCCTTGAGAAATATCAGATTCGGGATACCGGCTTTTTAAAGTACGCGGATCAAATCAACTCCATCACCGCCGTCAATTCGGCCCAAATTTCGCTTGGGTTCCGAACTGATGCAGGTGAACCAGCCGAAAAATCCGTCAAATCTGATGAAACCCGTCCCAAACCAACGGTTGAAGCTGCTGACAAACCAGCGGCGAGCCGCCCAGCCGCACGGGAAACGGTGAAACCAGCGAAAAAAGAATCAGTCAAACCAGCTTCGAAAGACACCAAAAAAGACACCAAAAAGGTGTCGTCACCGTCGTCAGTTGCGGCTGCCAGGTCTGCCAGGAAACCAGCGTCCAGCACGGCAGCCACCAATAGTAAGAAAGGGAACTAAGACGCTATGCCGAAACCCAATCATCCCCTGGTTGGACTCGATATTGGAAATACCCGAGTACGGGTGCTGATCGCCGCCTGGAATCCAGACAAAGATCGGCTCGACGTCCTCGGTGCGAGCAGTGTGGCTTCAAAGGGGGTTCGCAAAGGCGTAATTGTCAACATTGAATCAGCGGAGGAATGTATTCGTCAGGCCCTGACCGAAGCTGAGCACATGGCCGGCGTGGATGCCCATCAGGTTCATGTCGGGCTTTCTGGTGCCCACGTACGCGGCCACAATGGGCGTGGTGTGGTGGCGATTTCCCGCAAAAACCGGGAGATCACGGTCGCGGACATTCGGCGCGTCATTGACCAGGCCAGCGCCATCAACCTCCCGTCAGATCGGGAAATTGTTGAGGTTCTCCCTCAGGAATTTATCGTTGATGACCAGGATGGAATTGGTGACCCCCTCGGTATGTTGGGGATGCGGTTGGAAGTTATCGTACATATTGTGACTTCCCCGATTACCGCCAAGCAAAATATAGTGACAAGCGTAAACCGTTCGGGTATGATCGTTTCGGATCTCACACTTGAATCCCTAGCAGCAGCCGAGGCTACACTGAGCGAAGAAGAGCGCGAGTACGGTGTTGCTCTCATCGACATCGGTGGCGAAATCACCAGCCTGGCGATCTACCAGCGTGGAGCTGTTCGCCATACCTCAGTCATCCCGCTTGGCGGTACTCATTTCACCAATGACATTGCAGTTGGCCTCCGTGCACCGTTCCCGGAAGCAGAACGGATCAAACGCCATTTCGGCTGTTCTTTCGGCCCGTTGCTTGATACCTGTGAACGGGAAACTGTCCTTGAAGTGCTCAATGTCGGTGGACGGGTTTCCAAGACACTGTCCCGGCAGTTGCTGTGCGATATGCTTCAGCCTCGCGCAGAGGAGCTCTTTTGCCAGATCCAGGAAGAAATCCATCACAGCGGGTATGAACGCCAACTCTCAAGCGGGCTCGTCCTGACTGGGGGTGGCAGTTTGCTGGCTGGCGTTCCGGAAATAGCCGAACGAATCCTGGATGTTCCCGTCCGACTCGGATCACCACAGGGGTTCGATGGTATTGCGGATGATCTCATCAGCCCGGAATATGCAACGGTGGCTGGATTGGTTCTTCACGCTGCCCGTCAACAGGTACTGGGGCGAACCTCGTGGAATCAAAATGGCCTTCGCCGGCATAGTGCCCGGTTGAAAAACTGGTGGCTTGAACTCAAAAACCTGTTTTAACAACCCCTGTTTCGCCCCACTATCAAGAGGCCAACAGACATCGGAAGTAACCCTTTTTCAAAACAATCATACAACGCGGGGCACATCCCCCATCCAGGCAGATATTTTAAGAACAAGCAGGGGAACAAGGCTCCTGTGAGGAGGCACTAATTACATGGCAGCAGACAACAATCGCACGGATAATTCGCTGAAATTGGAATTCGTTGATATTCCTCCAACGAACGGGGCAAATATTAAAGTGGTTGGCGTTGGCGGCGGCGGAAGCAATGCGGTGAACCGCATGATCGAGTTCGGGATCGAAGGAATCAAATTTCTGGTCGTCAACACTGATCTCCAGGCCCTGCGCATGTCACATGCCCCGGTCAAACTCCAGGTTGGGGCCAAACTTACCAAAGGGCTTGGAGCTGGGGCCAATCCCGAAATTGGTCGTCAGGCGGCATTGGAAGACACGGACAAAATCATTGAAGCCCTCGAAGGTGCCGACATGGTGTTTATTACCAGCGGCATGGGCGGTGGTACCGGCACGGGGGCGGCTCCCATCGTGGCCGGGTTGGCCAGTGAACTTGGGGCCCTGACGGTTGCGGTAGTCACCAAGCCATTTAGTTTTGAAGGTCGCAAACGGATGCTTCAGGCTGAACGTGGACTGGCAGAACTCAAAGAATGTGTTGACACCGTCATCACAATCCCCAATGAACGCCTGCTCCATACGGTAGACCGCAACACATCGCTGGCCGAAGCCTTTCGAACGGCGGATGATGTGCTGCGACAGGCAGTCCAGGGTATCTCAGACCTGATTACGGTGCCTGGATTGATCAATCTCGATTTCGCTGATGTCAAAACCATTATGAGCGGCATGGGGATTGCCTTGATGGGGACCGGCCAGGCTCGGGGTGAAACCCGTGCCCTCGAAGCCACGCAACGAGCCATTGCCAGCCCGTTGCTCGAAGAAGCGTCAATCGAAGGTGCTCGCGGCGTACTCGTCAATATCACAGGTGGCAAGGATCTTACCCTGTTTGAAGTCAATGAAGCCTCATCCATCATCCGCGAAGCCGCCCACGAAGATGCCAATATCATCTTTGGCGCGGTGCTCGATGAACGGATGCAGGATGAAATGAAGATCACTGTCATTGCAACCGGCTTTGAACAGGCGGCAGCGGCGCTCCAGCAGGATCCACTGGCTGGCCTCAATCGCAATGTCGCGGGCCTGCGTTCAGGCGGACTGGGTTCGTCAATGCCGCGGTCTGGTGAAGGTGGAGGCATCTCACGCGATGACCTTGATATCCCGGCTTTTATGCGGAAAAAAGCTGATTAGGATTTCACGTCTTCAATCAGTCTGATTGCCCCTCACAATATTTTGCAGTTCACAACCCCGGCTGAATAACGCATGGTTATTCCCGGGGTCGTTTTTTTGAAATCGGGAATCAAGAATGAAGAAAAATCGGGTTCCGGATTCGAAAAAATTATCGGCTCAACTCCAGGCCCGACTTCTTCAGCCCGTCTTCTAATGGTACCCAACAGAACAGGCAGGCATGCTCCAACCTGATACGATATCACCTGACCAATCTCCAAATTTCAGAACAATCGGACAGATAAACCCATCAGACATCATTAGAATTTCTTAATTTTGCAAGGCTTTTCTTTTTTAAAATCGTGTAATATTGACTTTACAATAAATTTACTTCCTTATCATTTCCTTTTTTTCTTTTTAGAATCAGCAGCTTACCTATTTAAATAACATTTTTATTTAAAAAATAAAAAATTAACTTATTGACAGGCAAACGACCGTTCACCTATATTCGCGGGGTGACTGATCTTAACTCA
Organism: Acidobacteriota bacterium; assembly: GCA_016208495.1. NCBI lineage: Bacteria > Pseudomonadati > Acidobacteriota > Acidobacteriota bacterium. Next base: position 75,118 of record JACQXX010000104.1, read on the forward strand.
AACCTACTCAAAGAAAAGCGGTGTGAAATCATCAACCTGCTCAAAACACGCGGGGCGATGACCGTTGATGCTCTGGCTGCCGAACTCCACCTGACCAAGGTGAGTATTCGGCGTCACCTGGAGCTATTGGAGAAAGACGAACTGGTCATCTACCGGACAGAGTGGCAGGAACGCGGGCGTCCACACCACCTCTATTCACTCTCTGAAAAGGGCGAAAACCTGTTTCCGAAAACCTATGATGTGCTGGCCAAAGATTTACTCTCCGCCACACAACGGTGTTTTGGAGAACGGGGTGTTCTCAAAGTCCTCAGCACCCGGGCCGAGGATATGGTGGCGGCAATTTTGCCTCAACTTGAAGGATTGATGTTTGAAGCACGGGTTGAAAAGCTGGCCAAAATCCTTTTGGAACGAGGCTATCTCGCTGAGTGTCAGCCACTTCCAGATGGTTCATATCTGCTGGTTGAACGCAATTGTCCAACCATTAGTATCGCCTATGAATTTTCGCAAATTTGCCACCAGGAAAAACGGCTCTATGCTGAGCTTCTTGGGTGTGAGGTCATTCGCGAGCAACGCATTGCCGGGGGTGATCAGGTATGCGCGTATCGCATTCTGAAACCCCATTCATCTCAATCAACACTGGAGACTGAATCTTCGTTGGGCGCCTCGGCACTCAATGGATTCAAGCAATCATCGTGAGTTTTTGGAAAACCGATAAAGTCAACGAACAACAGGTACTGGAAGCCTTACGGGCGGTCAAAGATCCGGATCTGCATCGCGATGTGGTGAGTCTCAACATGATTCGCGATATCAAGATCCAGGGAACTGAAATCGCGTTCCGGTTTGTGCTCACAACACCTGCCTGTCCCGTCAAAGAAAAACTGGAAGATGAAGCCAGGAAAGCAGTTTTGTCCATTCCTGGAGTCACCAAGGTCGAAATCAAAATGGATTCTGAAGTTCCCAAAGGACGAGGAATCCCTGAAAAAGAAGCCATCCACGGCGTGCGCAATATCATTGCCGTCAGTTCCGGCAAGGGTGGTGTTGGCAAATCAACGGTTGCCGTCAATTTGGCGGTTGCCCTTGGTCGCACAGGTGCCCGGGTTGGGTTGCTTGATACTGATATTTACGGCCCTAACGTGCCAATCATGTTGGGTGTCAATGATGAACCCACGATTGTTGGCCGCCGCATTTTGCCCCGCGAAGCTCACGGAATTCGGTTTATGTCGATTGGATTAATCAATCGCGGAGACCGGCCAGTCATTATGCGTGGTCCAATGTTGCACGGCGTCGTGCAACAATTTCTCCGGGAAGTTGAATGGGGAGAACTGGATTATCTGATCGTTGACATGCCGCCCGGAACCGGTGATGTCCAGTTGAGCCTGGCCCAGTTGGTGCCCGTTTCAGGCGCGGTACTGGTTACCACTCCCCAGGAAGTAGCCCTGGCTGATGTTCGCAAGGCATTCAATATGTTTCGCCAGGTCGGGATTCCGGTTTTTGGAATTGTTGAAAACATGAGCTATTTTGTCTGCCCACACTCCTCCGAACCGATTTTTATCTTTGGACAGGGTGGCGGTTCCAAAATGGCGAAGGATTTTGACAGTACTTTTTTGGGTGAAGTGCCCCTGAGCATAAACGTTCGTCAGGGCGGTGACGTAGGGGTACCTGTAGTTATAGGCGAACCTGAGAGTATTCAGGCTCAAGCATTTTTCAAAATCGCCGAGGCGCTCGCAGCTCAAGTGAGCATCGCCGCAATCGAAGCGCCCAAGCTGCCTACACTTAATATTGGAGGGTAATCATGGTGCAAGTTGCCATTACGGAAGATAATCGTTTTTCCACATTTGTGAAAAGTAAAAAATCAGAAGCCTATCGTGATCTGGAAATGTGGCAGGAATGGTTTGCAGCCCGTGGAATTCCATCTGTCATTGCCAGTACGTCAAGCGGTTATGCTTTATATCGGGAAGGCTTGATTGAAGTTGATATCCACGACGATAGGCCAGCCAGCGCAGTTGCGGCCTAGTCCTTCGGAACCCTATCTCACCGGGTGCGGCGTTTTTCCTGTCGTCCAGGCCACCAGGTCTATCGTTTCGGTGAAAAGTAACTGGCTCCCTTTGAAGAAATATCAATCCGCACGAGGCATCCCGATGTACTGGTTTCATCAGGATGCCTCGACTTGCTTATATGGGGCTGAAAAAACAGCGGGCTGAAGACGACGGGCTTGGGGCTGAAGACATTGGGCTTGGGGCTGAAGACGACGGGCTGGAGACGGCGCGAGATTGAGGTTGGGTTTACCCGCTTTCTTCAGCCCTCAGCCCGTTTTCTTCAGCTCTGAGCTTGCGAATCTTCAGCCCTTTTCTCACACTATGACTTTTGTTTTTCCACAAATTTGGGCTCATCGAGGGGCGCGTTCCCAGGCGCCGGAAAATACACTGGCTGCGTTTCGTCGGGCCTTTGAACTTGGCGCCGATGGTGTGGAACTGGATGTCATGTGCTGCGGAACGGGCGAACTGGTCGTCTTTCACGATTATGAAGTGTCACGACTCACCAATGGCAAAGGCAAAACCGGTGAACTTTCTCTCCATGCCCTGAAGTCTCTGGATGTCGGCAGCCATTTTAGCCCGCAATTTGCCGGTGAACCCCCACCTACCCTGCCTGAAGTTCTGGATGCACTTCCCCCAACCGCATCAATCAACATTGAGATCAAAAATGAAGCCATTCGAAGTGCCGGCGAGGAAGAGCTTGTTGCGAGGTTAATTTGCCAGTACAAACTCACTGACCGTGCGATTGTCTCATCATTCAACCCGTTTGTTCTGCGACGAATACGCAAACTTGACCCACACATTCGGATTGGGTACCTCCACGAAGCCCACCCACGGCTCTATCTCCGCCCCAAAGCCGTTTCAACCTGGCTCCGGCCCAATGCACTTCACCCAGAATTTACAGTCGTAACTTCGGAAATGATTCGACAGGCACACCAGCGTGGAGTTGCAGTTCATGCCTGGACGGTCAACGAGGTTGATGTCATGCGCCGGTTGATTGAGTGGGGCGTGGATGCGTTGATTACTGATTTTCCGGAACGCGCCCTGAAACTTAAAGCTGAATACCTGGCCGGAAAGTGAGTAACCTCTTTCCCAGAACGCTTGTTCGCTGATCTCTCATCACCCTTCGACTGCCTGCTCACAACATGGCAATCTACCGCCTGGTTACAATCTCACACTTCAAAGGCACCAATGTGGCTCGTATCACTTTCCTTTTGGAGAATCCCCCTGCTCGTGATACAAAGATCAGTTTTTCTCCGTTGACTTAATTGAAAGAAAGGAATCTTAGAAACATCGTATGATTTCACCTCATGGAGGTCGCCTCATTCACAGAGTTGCTACACCCGAAGTTCGTGCCGAACTACTTGACCGGGCAGCTTCCCTTCCTCGCTTGATCCTTGGTTCACGTGAAATTTCAGATTTGGAAATGATTGCTGATGGTGCATTTTCACCGCTCGAAGGTTTTATGAACCGGGCTGATTATGAAAGTGTCCGCGATCATATGCACCTGGCGTCTGGGCTTCCGTGGTCAATTCCGATTACCCTTTCAGCCACCACTGAACAAGCCGCGCAGTTTACCGAAGGTCAGGAAATCGCCCTGTACAACGGCGATGACGAGCTGCTGGCAGTGATGAACCTGGAAGAAAAATCTCCCTATACCCAGGCAGATAAAGAACAAGAAGCCGAAAAAGTCTATCGTACGACTGAGGCCGCCCATCCAGGTGTCAAGGCGGTCTATGATATGGGAGACGTGCTGCTGGCCGGACCAATTACGCTGGTCAATCACCTGACTGGACTTCCTTTTACGGATCATCGGCGGACACCAGCTCAAACTCGGGCCGCGTTTGCCGAACGCGGTTGGGAACGGGTGGTTGGATTCCAAACGCGTAATCCAGTCCACCGGGCTCACGAATACATTCAAAAAGTTGCACTCGAAATTGTTGATGGCCTGATGCTCCACCCACTGGTTGGGGACACCAAATCCGATGATATCCCGGCGGATGTCCGCATGAAGTGCTATCAGGTATTGCTCGACAATTACTACCCACAAAACCGGGTGCTGCTGTCTGTCTTTCCAGCCGCCATGCGCTACGCTGGGCCACGCGAAGCAATTTTTCATGCCATTGTCCGCAAAAATTATGGATGCACCCATTTTATTGTGGGTCGTGACCATGCCGGCGTGGGCAATTATTACGGCACGTATGACGCCCAATTGATCTTTAAGGAATTTGATGCGCGCGCGCTGGATATCACCCCGCTTTTCTTTGAACACACTGTCTTTTGCCGCAAATGTGGCAGCATGGTTTCCCCAAAAACCTGCCCACACGGAAACGAACAGCACGTGTTTCTGTCAGGGACCAAAGTTCGCGAAATGCTCCAGCGAGGTGAAATTCCGCCGGTTGAATTCACTCGCCCTGAAGTTGCCGAAATCCTGATTGAGTCAATGCGAGTTGCCAGCGCCGCAGTCTAGTGTTTCGTGCCTGGTGCTTCGTACCTGGTACCTGGTGATTCGTATCTGGTGACTGGTGACTGGTACCTGGTACTTGGAAGATAGTGATTCCCAAGCACTAAGTACCAGGCATCAGTCACCTCATCCGCTCCTACGTTCTATTCACCCTATGAAAAAGTACTTCGGAACCGATGGTATTCGCTGTGTGGCCGGTGAATTTCCATTGCAGCCACGCGCCCTGAATGTTTTGGGCGCCGCCCTGGTGACAGAGTTTTCTCACCGACTTGGCCGGCAGCCATCCTTTGTAATTGGCGGTGATACCCGAGAGTCCACATCCTGGATTGCCGGTGCCCTGGGTTGGGGAATTCGGTCAGCAGGTGGAAAGCTGGTCTCAGCCGGGGTTATTCCAACGCCAGGCGTGGCGTATTTGACTTCCGTCATGAAGTTTGACGCCGGTGTGGTGATCTCGGCTTCCCACAATCCCTTTCAAGACAATGGGATTAAGATTTTCCTCCCAAGTGGCCAAAAACAAGATCACGCCCTGGAAACCGCTCTGGAGCTGGCACTGGAATCGCCTGCCCAGATGGCGGCTGATCAGACTGATCGCGGAGAATCACTTGACCTTCGAACCGATGACAACCTTTCGGCACGCTACCTTGAGTTTCTCTGTTCTGAAATTGGAAGAGAACTGTCACTCTCAAAATTGAAACTGGCCGTGGATTGTGCCAACGGAGCCGCCAGTTATTATGCCCGGGTGGTCCTCGAAAGTCTCGGGGCTCAAGTTTATACCATTGGAGCGAACCCTGACGGGGAAAACATCAATTTGAATTGTGGATCACTTCATCTGGAGAACCTCCAGGCGCTGGTTCAAGAAATTGGGGCGGACTTAGGAATTGCCTTTGATGGTGATGCTGACCGCTGCCTGTTTGTTGATCACAAAGGCAATCTGGTGGATGGCGATGCCACACTGTTTCTGATGGCAAAATGGCTGGATGAACAGGAAAAACTCGCTCCACGGCAGGTCGTTGCCACAGTTATGAGCAACCTTGGCCTGGAACTGGCACTCCGGGACCGCCACGTTGAACTGATTCGGGCCAACGTTGGCGACAAATATGTGCTTGAAGAACTCCTGCGGACAGGTGCTCTGATTGGTGGTGAACAATCAGGCCATATTATTTTTCCCTACATTGGTCTGGCTGGCGATGGAATGGTCACCGCGCTTCAAATTCTCAGGGTTGTGGCCGAAAAACAACAATCACTGGCTGAGCTAACCCAGGAATTAACCACGTGCCCGCAAATCCTGATCAACGTTCGTGTCCGTGAAAAAATTCCATTTGCCCAGGTTCCAGCCATTGCCGAGGTGGCACACCAGATTGAAAATCACTTTGCTGGTCGCGGAAGGCTCCTTCTTCGATATTCTGGAACTGAAAAACTCGCTCGCGTTATGGTCGAAGGTGAAAACCTTGAGGATGTCACAACCCAGGCCCAAATCCTGGCGGCCATCATTCAAAAGGAACTGGGACAAAACGAATGTGATTAGTGGTTAGCGGCTAGTGATTAGTGGTTCGTTCTTGATTCTTCCTCGAAAGTATTGATTTCTAACCACTAACCACTAACCACTAACCACTAACCACTAGATAGTTTCTTCATTCTTCATTCTTCCAATGGATCAACTCGAACTTCCCTTTTTTGAAAGAGATACACTAACGGTTGCCCGTGATCTGCTCGGGTGTCGGTTGGTACGTGGACGGTTGGAAGGAATGATTGTCGAAACTGAAGCCTACACGACAGATGCCGCCTCACACGGCCTGTTACCCGGCGAACGCAGCCGGTTGATGAAAGAGACGACAGGCCGGGTCTATGTGTACCTGATTTATGGGATGTACCATTGCCTGAATTTCACAGCAGATACCACCGGCCCGGGGGCAGTGCTCATTCGAGCGATTGAACCTCAAAAAGGATTTGAGTCACAGTCACCGGCACATCACTGGCATAAACTCGCCAATGGTCCAGGAAAGCTATGTCGTTTGTTTGGGATAGATCTGAGTTATAACGGCAGTCTGGTCGGCGATAAAATTCAGCTTCTCAAACCAGAAACTGAAGTTGAGGTTGCCACTTCTCCCCGAATTGGAATTACCAAAGCAGTGGAACTTCCCTGGCGCTTTTATATTCCCGGAAACAAGGCCGTCAGTCGGTTTAAAACCCCTCCGCCCACCGTTCTTCAATCATCCGAGATCTGAGAGTGATTGATCAGGCTCAACAAACTCAGAGCTACCCTCTTCGACCAAAACATCTGGCTCAATCGGGCTTGGTTTAAACAAAACCGCCAGAAACGGTGGAGCAATGAGCGTCGTGGCAACCGCCATAAATATGACAACGGCATACAGAGCCGGGGTTAATACCTGACTTTTCAAGCCAATTTGAGCCACAATAATACCCACCTCTCCGCGCGGAACCATCCCCATTCCAACTTGCAGGGCCGTTCGTTTCCCCATTGGCAACGCCACCAATCCGCAGGCAATTAACTTGGTTACCACGGCAATGAAGGTTGTGACCACAGCCAGGGTGATCACCTGAGTATCTTTAAAAACGCTCAGGTCAAGCTGAAGCCCGATGCTGACAAGAAAGAATGGAACCGAGAACTCCATGACGGAACTGGCCTGAGCGTGCAATTTGGTATGTTCGGTGGATTCACCCAGCGCCATTCCCGCCAGGAAAGCACCAATCAACGCCGCGACGCCAACCAGCGTGCCCAACCACGACAACCCAAGACACAATAAAATTCCAACAATGAAATAGGCTTCATTTACTTTCAGGTTTTCGATTTGTGGTTGTGCCCGTTTGACCAGGCGCGTCCCCACCACCATCACAAACACAGTAAATCCAATTGAAAGCCCCACCGTCACCCCAAGTTCAGCATAGTTAATTCCGCCCCGTGCCAGACTGCTGACAATACTCAAGACAATCAACCCCAAAATATCGTCAATTACTGCGGCCCCAAGGATAATCTGGCTGGCTTGAGTGTTGAGAACGTGCATCGTGCCCAGCACCCGGGCCGTAATCCCAACGCTGGTGGCCACCAACGCCGCTCCCATAAAAATACTTTGATACGATGTTGCCTGCCACAGACGAAAAGTCGCCCATCCGGCGATGAATGGCACGACAACACCCGAAACTGCCACCAGCAGGGCTCGACCTCCCACTTTCAAAAGGGCGCTGGAGTTAATTTCCAACCCAACCATGAACAGAAGCAGCATGACACCAATTTCAGAGAGTGCCTGCGTGACCTGGGAGGGAGCCACCAGTTTGAGCATACTTGGGCCAATGACAACCCCAGCCAGAATCTCGCCCACAACGGCTGGCTGTTTGAACCGTTCAAACACTTCAGCCGCAATTTTGGCGGCGGCAAAAATGATAAACAGTTCAAATAAAACCTGATCGCCGCCGGCTCCAGTGAAACTCGCTGGAAGAAAGATCGGTGACATCAGCATGGAATCTTTCCTGATACACAGCATTGGAAAATACAAAAGGTACAAAAAGAAGAAGAAACATCACTTCTCGTTGTACCTTTTGATGAAAATCAGTTATTTCAAAACCGCCACGCCAGGAAGCTCCAGTCCAGATAAGAACTCCAGGCTCGCACCACCTCCGGTTGAAACGTGGGAGACTTTATCAGCCAACCCGGCTTGATTGATCGCCGCTACGCTGTCACCGCCTCCAATAATTGTAGTGCCGTCACAGGCAGCCACGGCTTTGGCAACCGCCATGGTGCCTTCGGCATAGAGCGGGTTTTCAAAGATGCCCATTGGGCCATTCCAGACAATGGTTTTGGCCTTTGCAATTTCCTCGGTGTAGGCCGCAACTGTCGCCGGCCCAATGTCATACCCAGCCAGATCAGCCGGAGTTTCAGAAACGGATACTGTTTTCGGGGCCAGGTCTGGACGGCTCAAATCAGCCACCAGATGATCGGTGGGGATCAGGAATTTGACCCCGCGTTCTTTGGCTTTTTGTTCAAGTTCGCGAGCCAGATTAAGTTTGTCATCTTCAACCAGTGATTTTCCAATCTCCAGGCCACGGGCTTTTAAGAAGGTGTAGGACATTGCCCCACCAATCAACATGACATTCGCCGTTTTCAACAAATTGTCAATGACCTCAATTTTATCGGAAACTTTGGCACCACCCAGAATCGCCACAAAAGGATGTTCTGGGTCATGGAGGGCTTTCCCTAAATAGGTCAGTTCTTTTTCCATCAACAGGCCGGCGGCTTTGTCGGTCAAAAATTCAGTAATCCCAGCCGTCGAAGCATGCGCCCGGTGTGCGGTCCCAAATGCGTCATTGACATAGACATCAGCTAATTCAGCCAGTGATCGGGCAAAATCAGGGTTATTTTTCTCTTCTTCTTTGTAAAAACGGAGGTTTTCAAGCAGGAGAACTTCACCTGGTTGGAGGGCTTCAGCTTTTGCTTTTGCCTCTTCGCCAATACAATCAGCCGCAAAAGCAACTGGAATCCCAAGCAATTGTGAAAGTGGTTCAAGAACCGGCTGCAAACTGTATTTTGGTTGAGGCGACCCTTTAGGACGGCCCAAATGGGAGGCCAGGATGACTCGCCCGCCCTTTTCGCGCGCCAGTTGGATGGTCGGAATTGCAGCCCGAATGCGAGTGTCGTCAGCGACTTTCCCCTCAGCGTTGATCGGGACATTAAAATCAACTCGCATAAACACTCGTTTTCCCTGGAGATCAAGGTCTCGAATTGAAAGACTCATATGTTTTGCACCTTTTTTCAGAGATGGATTGAAATGAAGGATGTGATGAAGTATGAAAGAGGCGTTCCAGGAGTATCACAAATGCCCGTACCTGCCAAGTCAATTTCTACTAGCAATTCCCCAAATACAATGGAGCAGACCTTCCCTACTTCCTGTCTATCCACTTCACGACCGCCGGCTCTCTTTGGCTCCGTGCGGGTTGATAACGTCACTCAGTCTGAAACCCTTGATCTGATTGAATCTTTGATTAGATCAGGAGGACATCATCGAATGGTAGTGGTCAATGCTTCGAAACTGGTTCTGGCTGAAAAAGATCTACTGTTGCGTGAAATTCTGGTCACCTCCGATATCATCACGGCTGATGGAATGTCGGTTGTCTGGGCCTCGCGATGCTCACGGAATTTTGGCGCCGGACTTGTCGAGCGAGTTACTGGAATTGACACCATGACTGAGCTTTCTCAGCGGGCAGCTCAAAAAGGATACCGGGTGTTTTTACTTGGCGCGGCCCCTGGCGTGGCCCAGGCAGCCGCTCACCAACTGCAGTGTGTCTATCCAGGGTTGCGCGTCGTTGGCTGCCACGATGGATATTTTCCTGACTCAGAGTCAATTCGTGTGGCCTCAATGATTCAGGAATCTCGCCCTGACATTTTATTTGTTGCCATGGGATCACCCAAACAGGAGCACTGGCTGGCAACCTATGGAGCACAAACCGGTGCGGCGTTTTGTATTGGGGTGGGGGGTAGCTTTGATCATATCGCGGGGCGAGTTCGGCGTGCTCCACGGTGGATGCAGAAGGTCGGGTTGGAATGGCTGTTTCGGTTTGCTCAGGAGCCACGCCGTCTCTGGCGCAGATACCTCATTGGAAATGCTGAATTTGTGTCGTTTCTTCTTCGATTAAGACAAACTTCTCGATCAACTTCTTCCAAATTGTGATCCAGAATAATCAAACATCCCTATCAAAACAAAAATCCCACAGAAGGTATCTGCGGGATTTTTGTTTTGGTTAAATGTTCAATTTGAAGTCGTGTCGGCTACTGCTTTTTTCCATCTGATTTCGGTTTATCAGGAGCTGGCTTAACCGAAATATTGGGTGGAGGTAATTCTGGGTTCCCGGTTTTTGGAGTGGTCTCTAAGTTCAATTGTGACTTTTGGGTGATCCCCATATCGGGCAACTGAGCATTTTTTTCAAAGAGCACATAGTTAACCTCTGTCACTTTATTCTCAGTCGTCACCTGTATACTGATTGTAACTTCACCTTTACTGAAAAATTGATTCATGTACGGATGGGCACCTTCTGTGATGCTCATATCACCTTTCAAAGTCCACCCTTGCTCATTCATTATTTTCTGATAGTAGTCCCTCACTTGTGGAAACGAGTCTTTTGTTTCATACCGATGGTGAACCGTCCCACTGGTGTTCAAGAACCGCTCCATTGGTTTTAGATTAGGATAAATTGGTACTGAGCTTGGAAGGTCTGGTAATCCTTTGGTTGAAGTATTTGTGGACGGATCAACTGGCACCTCAGGTGCTTTGGCTTGAACACCATCGCCTGTCTGTGTATAGACCAGAATTGCTACTCCAGTTTCTTTGCCTCGATTGAGCAGTTGAAACCCAACTTTTTGCGCCCCTTTCCGCCAGATTTGCATTGATGGAGATTTAGGGGGATCCATCACCCATCCCTTTTCTTTAAATTTTTCTTGATAAAACTTCAGGACTTCTTCATTGGGGAGCGCAACGTTCAAGTCATAGCGATCACCGGTTGCCGAGTTTGAAACTTTTGATTTTACGATTGCCTGTGGGTGATAGGGGATATCAACTGGCCATTCGGGTGGTGCGTTTGGATCTAAAGCAGTGAGACCGGATGGGCCTCCACTACGATTATCACTCCAGTATTTGATTCCAATGGCGGTGGCTCCAAGCAATACAATAACGAGGATTCCAATAAATGTTGCCTTTGACTTCATGGTCGAACGATCTTCCTTTTTCTTACTTTGAGTATTTTCTACTCTCCTGTTGAGGTAAAGCTATTTAGAGGCAGACGCATTTTTTTCTCAATCCGAATTGCCAGATTCCATAGCTATCAACAGATTTTTTGCCGGGTAAGGTTTCAAGCTAAGAATTATCAGCCAGTTGTATTGATAGTACCCTGAGCTGAGTATTCGTAAAAAAAGCGGGTGGGTTATGAAACCCACCCGCCGTGGAAGCAGGCCGAAGCACTGCCTCTCAGAGACTATTCAGCATCGGCGAGGTTCAGCGTGTAGGCCGCTGACTTGACACCATTGATGCCAATCACTTCGAGGG